>JAQULX010000153.1 GCA_028718465.1 Dehalococcoidales bacterium
CCGAAAGCTACCGATGGCACCATATAGATTAAAACATCACCAAAGTTCTCAAGAATATCACCTGGTGTTTCCGCGCCCTCGCCCGCTCGAGCCACCGCAACCCAGGAGAAACAGCAAAGCGACGCGAATAAGATAAGCACAATGATTCTATGAGCGCATTTCATGGTTGATTCCTTCCTCTCTAAATTAGTTGTCAGATCAATGGCCATCCTTCTCGGTTTCGTCGCGCCACTCGACCGCGCCGAACCCTGAATCGCCAAGTAATGTGTAAACGAGGCTAAAAGTCCCTAAAGATTGGTGACTTCTAGGCCGGTCGGGATAACGCGCATTACGGATGGAGGTGATGTATTGGAGCCCAAGCGCATGACGTCCATAAATGTGAAATGTTAATCCCATATTCAGGCGGTTGATTTCTTCTTTTCCCCCAGGGTCATTCCCACCCGTGCCGGATATATAATAGACACGTTCTGTTAAGTCGAACATGGCTATTTCGCCGAAGTTTAAGCGGAGCGCGATGAGCCCCTGCGGGGCAACACCATAGTGGTAGTCGCGTTCACCTGTTTGGGCGACATTGCCAGCCGCGGCATAACCGATTCCCCCGAGGGCCGAGCCCTGGAGCGCTACTGCTCGCGAAAGCCACCATTGATAGGTAGTGCCGATAGAGGCGGAAGTGCTAGAGACGCGGAAGACATGCGGGGATATGTAATCATAACCGCCATAGAGGCCCCATATCCCGCGATAACCGTCGCCAGCCTCGTATTCTTTTCCGAGGAGGAGACCGCGGAGCATGATGTTATCAAAAGGATTAGTTGAGTTGGCGAGAGTGGAGAATTCAAAATTAAAGTAATCGAAAGGACGATTGTAGCTATAGTAAGCCTTCCCGGGTAATCCATAGGCTATGGAATAGTCAGCAGTGGCTTCGTTTTTATTGATAAGACTATCGTAGCCCTTGTCTTTCAGACTCGAATTAAGACTTGCCCCGAACCGCAGACGCCAGGAAATGGCTGGATTGTTGCTTGGAAATACCGGCTTGAACCTTTCTCCAAAGGCCAAGCGATTGATGCCCAGAGAAGGTTTGAGTATCGCCGCGCTCAACTCGCGCCAGAACCCGGGTTTGTCTCCATGGCTCTCCAGCACCCGGCTAGCCATCCTGAAGAGCGCCTCTCCGAAGAAGCTACCGCCAACACCACTGGCGATCTGGTCATTGATCGACGGACGTGTGGTCTCTCCGCCAGTTTCCCAGAGAAAGCTGCCTATGTTGGTATAGATGAATGACTGCCAAAAACTGAGGCCGGCTGATCGCGCGTAACCATAATACATTAATCCCTGGTACGGATGCCCGAACTGATTCATCGCAAAAGAGTCTGTGTCAACTGTCCAGGGTCCGTGAAGGACGTGTCCCCGGAAGGTGGACAAGCTAGAGGAGTAGACTTTTTTCCCATCCTCCATTAGGTTGGGGTAGATGAGACGGTCAGCCCCGTTAAGCAGAAGGATGAAAGCCGGGATTTCGAGGGCTGGGATAAGGTAGCTTTTGCCAGACTCTGTATCCCAATATAAGGGCGGTGTCGGTCCCTCGCGCTGTTCCTTTAACCACGCATACCTGCCCATAGAGACATTTACAGTCAGGTCCTTTGTTATATCGGAAAGCTCGATAATATTCAAGGCCGTCATATTCCTATATCCATATTTGGCCGCCAAAAGAGTATATTTTCCTAAAGCTGAAATACTCACTGCGTAGTTACCCAACGCATCGGTAGTCCCTTTTCCTGCCAATTTACCGGTACTTTCATCTTTTACCGTGATAGCTACTCCTGGGATACCTTTATCGTTATAGAGATCCTTTACCGAACCCGCGATGGTGCCTCCCTGGGCAAAGACCAAACTAGTGATCATGATCACTGCGCCTGAAAGGAGTACAGCGAAAATCGCCTTGAATGATTTCTTAGCTCGTTTCATTGAGGTCCCCATCTCATTTCTATTAACACAATTTATTCCTTTTCAGACCAGGCTTTGTGTTTACGTCCCTCAGGCCTGATGTAAAGCAACACGATAATTTTTTATTCCTGGCAAAACATCCGCAAAATACATCATCATCTCATCAATAGATTTTAGTCTATATATCTCCAGATTATCCTGGTTTAGCTTTACCGCATACCCTGTTTCTTTTTGAATGATCTTCTCGATAGTTTCATTAGTATAATTCTCAGGGTCAAATCTTACCTGTTTCATGTCTTTTAGATCCAGGGGACCCCGAACTGTCCCAGGCAGGTAAATCGTCCCATTTGAAAAATCAACAGCGTAAGCAATGACCCCCGGAATCAGGAAAAACAATAATCCTATCCCATCCAGCAGGGCAACTCCGATATCAATTCTCCCGCCTCTTTGTCCTTTGCGTTCAGGGTACATAATAGTCCCGCAACCCACAAACTGAATAATCAAAATGGCACAGACCAATATATGTAACATCTTCACAACTTTTTTAACCATCCTTACCCCCCATCAGTTAAGGCCCCTATTTCACGATGATTTCAAAAAGAACTCTCATGTTCGCCTTGGCTGCTGTTGAGTAAAGCTCTTTAGGCGCTGCTTCAGGCATTGCCGGGCGTGTCTCGCCATAACCGATCATAGAAAGCCTGTCCCGTGAAATAATGCCTTCGTTAATGAGGTATTCCTGTACAGCATTGGCTCTTCTTTCACTCAAGCTTTGGTTGTAGGCTTCAGCCCCGGCAGCAGAGGTATAACCGGCAATACGGATCTGGGCGTTAGGATTAGCTTTCAACAACTGGATATTCCTTTTCAGGATAGACTGGGCTTCCGGCTTAAGGGTCGCCTTATCGAAATCGAAATGGATGTCCTCAAAAGCCAGGATAATGATCTTCGGCTCAACCGCGGCCAACATGACTTTCTCTTCAACCTTTGGCTCAGCTGCCATGATGACTACTTTCTCTTCAGCTTTTATGGGCTCGGCTATTGGGACAGGAGCCGCTGTGGCGCCGCCAAAATAGAAAGATAATCCCAGTGAGAATTCCATATCTATCATGCTGTCATCAAATACATAGATCCTACGGGCATCGCCCCGCAGGGCCAGATCATCGGTAAAGAAAAACCTCACCCCGCCGCCATAGGCAGCGGCAGAAGAGTTTTTATTGGAAACCTGCGAGGGATAATCGATACGCTGGCCGCCAACACTAATGAAGATAAACGGGACAAGGCGATCATCCGGAAGCAGATTAAAAATACCATCCACGCGATAGTTAATGACTTTGGTTACCCGTGAATAAGACACTGGCAGGTCATACTTTGTGTCGATATAATCTCCTGCGGCTTCCACTCCGAGGTACTTAGTGAAATTGTATCCCAGGCTAATACCATAAACAGGGTCATTATCGAGGTTCTGGTCTACATCGAACACGAAACTCCCTATATAAGGCGTCACATAGAAGGCGTGAGGTCTCACCTGGGCGGATACGACGTTGCTTAGAGTTAACAGGAACAGGCTGCAAATAATACTGTAAAGTAATTTTTTCATCATCAAAATACTCCTTTTATTGTTATTGCTAATGCCGCCTATTTTACGATCAGGTCATTCTTTACAGCTTTAGTTCCTTGAATGCTCCGGGCGATTTGGCCGGCTTTATCAGCGGCCTTTTGAGAATTAACAAAGCCACTCAATTGAACGGTGCCCTGGAAAGTTTCAACGCTGATCTGAAATGACTTAAGGAAATCATCGGCCGCGATCAGGGATTTTACTTTGGTGGTAATGACTGAATCGTCAACGTATTGACCGGCGCTTTCCTGCGTGCGTGTCGAGGCACAGCCGGCAAAGACAACGATCAACGTGAGAAGCGCTAAACAGTAAATAACAATATTTCTCTTTTTCATAAAGGGTTACTCCTCTCTATCCTGAATAGTTATTAAAGTTTCTTTCCCTGAATGACCCTGACCAGTATGACGATGATGGCAATGACCAAAAGGATATGAATAAAATATCCCATCGTATAGCCGGTTATCAAACCCAACAGCCATAAAACTATCAGTACTACAGCGATTGTCCACAACATAGGATCCTCCTTTCTGAGTTACTTGTTTTTACCATGTCCTTTATTACTATTACCGCCGCGGTTATTCTCTTTATTTTCCTGATTTCCCTGTTTTTCCTGCTGTATTTCGTGTTTCTCCGGACGGTATTGTTTACCCTTATAGTTATTCCGGTCACGTTCATAACTCCGGTACTCGTCATCCCTGACCTTGATGATATGTTCATATTTATGACGCCTCAGTCCCCGCGGCAGTCGCCGATATTGGACCACAGCCCATGGGCCATTGTAGCCGGAGCTTATATACCATCCGCCACCCCTGTACATATAATAATTCATATCAATGAAAAACATATCGTAGGGCACTCCCACCGCCACATAAAAACCAAGAGCGGGCGGAGCAATAAAAACAGGAGGTTCCCCTATGTTGAGATTAAGGCTAAAATCTACGTCCGCAGCCTGTACCAGGCCAGCAGCGCTGGAAAGGGCAACTAAAACAGCTAAAACGCGCATTAGATTTTTCATATGACCTTCTTATGGATAATTGATATCTGGGGACATAATACTTATTTTGTTTAATTAATACTATGTCCCCGGATTCCCCCGGATTTCCGGTATTATTAATGAACCCGCGCCGATGTCTCGATCACTTCACCGCTCAAAACTATCTCTACCCGGCGATTCATTTGCCGTCCTTGAGCCGTGTCATTTGATTCGATCGGGTTGCTTTTCCCAAACCCGCGCGACACAATGGAACTAGCCAGCACACCCTGGCTGACGAGGAAATCCAGCGCTGATTGGGCTCTGTTTTCCGATAACCGCTGATTGTAGGCATCGCTCCCGACACTGTCGGTGTGGCCTTCAACAACCAGTTTTAAGCCAGAATAAGACGATACGATCCCGGCAATTTTTGCCAATTTCTCGCGGACTAGCGGCTGCAACTCCGCACTTCCCGTTTTGAAAAGAGCATCAGACATGTTGACGATGAGGCCCCGAGCGGTATCCCGCGTTTGCAAGATCAAATTTAGCTGTTGCAAGAGTTGAGCGCGTAGGACTACTTTCTCGCTCTCCGCTTTTTGGGCTTTATCATCTGCCATTTGGGCCCGGCTATTGGCGTCATCAGCCTGTCCTTTTGATTCCACGGCCGCGGCCCGAGCCATCGTCGCGTCTGCTTGAGAGGCAGTTGATGATGCGGCGGCATTAGTGGCCAGGGTCAGAGCCGCGACGCGTTCGCTATCAGATTGTACTTTTGCTTTCTCGGCTTTGGCTTGAGCATTTTCCGCTTTCGTCTGGCCGGCAGCGGCGATAGAAGCCTGGCTGTTAGCGCTGCTGATCTGCTTCTGCGCTTTCTGGCGTTCTTTGATAATTGCTTCATCCGCTTGTAGTTTCACGGCCATAGAGCGGCTGTCCTCAGCTATTTGCACAGCTTCACGCGCCGTCATCGAACGGCCTTTCATACCGCCCTCTTTTGTTTCAGATAAGGCCAGAAGTCTCTGCGCGTCTTTGAAACCATCAACCGCATAGGTTTCCGCGCCAGCGGCTTTGGCTATCAGCACGGCATTCCGGGCTTGATAAACGTAGAATGGCGTCTTCTTATCCATCGTCTGCAACTGCAGGTCCGTAGCAGCAATATTCTTGCTGTATTGCCCTCTCGGGAGTAACTCGTATTTAGCATCAACTAATTCAATCTTCTCTTTATTATCCGGCTTGATCGCGTTCTCCAGGATTACCACATTGCTTGGTTTTGAAACAGCGAAGTAAGGCTCCGCGGTTACGAGTAAACTCAAGGTCTGAAGGGTTGTTTTTGCGTCCAATTTGCTTTCACCATCATTAACGATCAGTTCACCGAGGTTGGTCGCCCGTCCATCCGGGGAGATAGCCCATAAGACATAGGTCAAATACTCAGAGCCAAACTGAGTTGGGGTCGTCAAGTTCTCAATTCTCGCCTGAATCCCTATGATGCCGGCTTTATTCTTAATAACAGCGTAGCCTTTGGCCGCGGGCAGAAGCACGGTGCCTTTGAAATCAATGTTAACGGATCCATTGAGATTCCGGTAATTAATAGCTTGCGCCGGAGTCTGCACGACTGTGACTTGGTAAAGCGGCTGCTCAATAACCGGAGCTGCCGGAAGCTGGCTTTGCATCATCAATAGTGCTGTGAAAATGAACAATACGATCAGTGTTTTCTTCATACTAATATCTCCTTTTCATTTTTTTTGCCAAACCTCTGTATATTCTAACTAATGGCTTTAGTTTGACACCCTTCTCCTCTGATCTTAACACCCGTACCCCCCTTCTATATTACCTTTATATATACTGTATAGATTCGGCTAACAGCTTTGGTTCAAACTGGGTTCCTGATCTGCTTTTCAACTCTGTCAAGGCTTCTTGTTTGCTAACACCTTTGCGATAGGGCCTTATATTGGTCAGGGCATCATAGGCATCCATTATGGAGAATAATCTGTCTTCCAGAGGTATTTGTTCTCCTTGTAACCCCTCCGGATACCCCTGCCCGTCCCAGTATTCATGATGATGGAGAATAAGACCAGCGATCGGGGATAAAGCCTTTGAACGATTGGCGAGATTATATCCTTTTTGAGCATGCTCCTTCATTTTCGCTCTTTCTTCATCAGTCAAAATATCAGGCTTAAATAGTATTTTATCCTGGATACTTACTTTTCCCAGGTCATGCACCTTGGCCTATAGGACCAGATTTTTTCTTGTATCATCT
>JAQULX010000154.1 GCA_028718465.1 Dehalococcoidales bacterium
TACTCCCTGCTTTAACATTTTTTCACCTCTTTGGTGATTATTCCTTAGCTTTGCTTCTATTGTAGCTTAGCTTCGAAACTAACATCAAATGAGGCTGTTACAGACTTTTTGATGGCGAATCAAGGTTGTCTGGTGGGAATCGAGAAACTGTGCATCTTAAAGTGCCAGGTTCAATGTTTATGATAGCTGAGACACATACAAATTGCTCCGCATATGGCAAGACTTCTGTACCATTTGAGGGGTCTTATTGCGTTATTTTTATCATCGTGCGGGGATAACACTTTCTCTTCATCCTCTGCTTGCCATGTCCTGATGGAATTATAGCAAAGTCAACGGCGGGGTTGAAGAAAGGGCAAAAAATAACATTGGTTTAGTTTTATTTGAAAACACGCCCGAAGGAGAAAACAAATATATTAATAATTCACCTAAATACTATCTGTTAACTATCTGTTTACATTTGTTTAAAATAATTTCGCAATATGTTTACTGGGCGGAACAACGGCTGTTTTCTAACGGAAGGTGTAGCTAATTTATCAGGGTCGTAAATACGATACATCGGCTATTTTTAGACATAGACAAGACCCATCATTATCCAGTAATATGCTAAGGTGTACTTGGTAAATGATCGTTAACTTGCTTACAAGACCAGATAAAAGAGAAGGAGGCAGGAATGATTGGATTACTCATTTTTGGCATCATTGTCATCGTCGTTGGTTTATACCTGAGGCAGACAAACAAGGGAGCCAAGGGAGATGGCAGAATCCGATTTGGTGGAACAATTGCCAGCATAGGCGGAATCGTCATTATCGTCGTTAGCATTATTGTTGGCTCACTCACGGCAGTACCCGCTGGCCATCGCGGGGTAGTCATACGGTTTAATGCGGTGACTGGCTCAATCCTGGATGAAGGTCTTCAGACAAAGGTCCCGTTCCTGGATTCGGTAGTAATGATGGATGTTCGGACCGACAAATATGAAACCGGTGCGGCCTCGGCATCCCGCGACCTTCAGGATGTTAAAACTACCATTGCCCTCAACTGGCGTTTGGACCCGACCAGAACAGCCGAGATTTACCGGACATTGGGGACCGAGTATATGAACAAAATTGCTGCTCCGGCCGTTCAGGAGGTCATCAAGCAGGTCACTGCAAAATACAACGCGGAAGACCTTATTCTGAAACGCGAGGTTGTCAGAAATGAAATCGCCGAGAACCTGTCAATTCGACTTATGGAGCGTGGTATCATAACCGAGGCGGTATCGATAACAGAGTTCCAATTCAGTGCCACCTTCGTTGCTGCTATCGAAGCCAAAGTAGCGGCAGAGCAGGCGGTATGGGAGGCTAAGAACAAATTGGAGCGGGTCAAGGTTGAGGCTGAGCAGGCAGAAGCTGCAGCTATTGGGGAAGCAGACGCTCGAATAGCCAAAGCAAACGGTGAAGCCGAGTATATTCGCATTGTTACCGATGCCCAGGTCGCCGCTAATAATGCTGTGGCGGAATCTCTCTCCCCCGAAGTGTTGCAGTATATTCTTCTCGACCGGCTCGGTGAAGACATCAAACTCATGGTGATACCTTCGAGTCAAGGTCTTGACATGGTGCTTCCACAGATAACGCCATAAGAACCAAAAAGTAGACTCTGCAGATTAACGATGGTAACAGAGCTTGACTATTATTGTATCCTCCAGGTGCACCACAAGGCTGAGAAAGAGGTAATTGATGCCGCTTATCGCAGGCTGGCAGCAAAGTATCACCCTGATGTAAGTCGGGTACCAGATGCTTCGGAGAGAATGAAGCAGATAAATACTGCTTACGAAGTGCTATCTGATCCAGCCAGGAGAGCAGCATATGACGCCTCCTTGGGTATGTCGGCTTCACCGGACGCACTACCTTATACTACGGTTAGGTCGAGACACCTTGCCAAACCGTGGCGGGTTTTGCTGATAATGGCTGGTATAATACTGATTGCTTTCGTGGCGTTCCGATTAGGGTTTGGCCTTTTGTTGAGATCGTCCAGACTAGTGGCAGTGCTCGTGGTGATTTTTATTGCTATTTGGTTGTTCCTTACCCTGGTAAAGCAAAAACGTTGAACGAGGAGTTATGTAGACGATATTAGTATTCACATGTGAACAACTAACTATGGCTAGAAAGAATAAGTTATCTCGTGAAGAGTTTAAACGTCTAGTTGAAAAAGCTCTGGTAACTCTGCCGGAGGAATTTCAGTGCTATCTGGATAATTTAGCCGTTGTGATAGAGGATGAACCACCAGACGTCACTAAGATATCAAAGGAAGCCCTCGCTAAGGCGGTCAACATCTTTGATGACATAAAGCATAGGGAACTTCGACCAGTTAATGAAATTCAACAGGATATTGCACGAGCGGAAATTGACACAAGACTAGGCATAGTAGTATTAGGATGCACTCCTGAGTTGATGGCACCAGATGGTCCGCTTGCGCTATTGAGGCAGAAGTTGGCGTTGGAGCCTTCTATTACTGGCAGTAAGGTGAGTTAGAAACGCCTATGCTTAAAAGTCGTGGGTTCGAACAATACAACGGGACTCATTGATTACTTCTTCGTGTGACTTTGACCTGCTCCCCGGAAACGATACCAACTATAATATCGTAAAGGGGGAAAGGAAATGGTCAGAAAAGGGTATACAGCGGAACAAATCATCACCAAGCTACGCGAGGCTGAAGTCCTGCTCAGCCAGGGCAACACCATTAGTATTGTTTGCAAGAAGATTGGAGTCAGTGACTACACTTATTACCGCTGGAGAAAAGAATATGGTGGGATGCAGGTGGAACAGGCCAAGAGGCTGAAAGAATTAGAGGTCGAGAAATTCCCGTAGTCTGGCTAACTGCAAAGCCTCAGGAACCTCCATCAGCTGCAAGATACCGGATGGTCAGTTGGACCAGATAATTAAAGCGATTGAGCTGCATCCCCAGTGGTTAGAAGAGGTCTTAGCCATCGTTAACCTGAAAGATGAAGTGGACAGAGTGAAAAAGCAAAGAGCCGTAGTCCAGGAAAGGTTAAGAAGAGTGGGTAAAATCTATATTGATAGACTGATCTCCGATGAGGAATATAACCATCAGCTCAGAAAGCTGAATGATGAACTGGCCTCTCTGGTAGTACCGGGTATTAGTGCCGCTGAAGAGGCTGGAAAATTGATTAGCCATATCCCAGAACTGTGGGCTGGAGCCAATATTGAGGAAAAAAGAAACTTACTTCTAACCATGCTGGAGGCGGTCTATTTTGACGTTAAACAAACTAAGTCCATTGTCGCTATCAAGACCAAGCCGCCTTTCGTCCCTATATTTCAAGTGGCAGTAACCCGTGAAGGTTCAGGTATCCATATAATCAAAAACGAGCCCTCAAGCAAAGAGTCAAGGAACTCGTCAGTGTTCATGGTGGAGACGGGGGAGGCACTCTCTCCGTCATCACTCAGCCTCGAAAATATCCTCCTTGAGAGGCGGGCGATGGGGATAACGTTCATTACAGAATGCTTCCAGAAAGCTGACAACACCAGGTAAGTTTCTGTTTGAAATATTGTATTGGAAGTTTATAATAAGGCATGACCTGGCAAGTTGAGTTTTTTATTGATTCTGACGGCAATGAGCCAGTGAAGGATTTCATTCTGGCTCAATCCAAAGACACCATGGCCGAGATCATCCATGTTTTTAAACTCTTAAGAGAGTTTAACATCGGGCTCGGAATGCCCTACGTTAAAAAGATCGATAAGTCAGGTCTAAGAGAACTCAGGATAAAGCACAGTTCCAATATTTACCGCATCTTCTTTTTTGCCTATATCGGCCAGAAATTTATTCTCCTGCACGCCATTATGAAAAAACAGGATACCACCCCGGAAGGAGATAAAAGGTTAGCCCTGGAAAGGATGCGGGAATACATGTCTCGGAACCCTGGTTCTAATGCTGCTTGATTTGTATTTATAACTTATAAGTTATATTATGAAGGTGGGTTTAAACCGATATTAAGCAGCAACTCATTTGAGAGGGTAATTTCATGAACAAGAAGAAACCTACTAATTTTGAAGAATTTGAAGGCGAATTACTTAAGGACCCGGAAATCCGTAAGGAATATGAGGAACTTAAACCCAAATATGAAATGATCCAGAGTTTGATAAAACGCAGGAATCAGCTCCGCATGAGTCAATCTCAGCTTGCCAGGACTGTCGGTACGAAACAACCGGCAATATCCAGGCTGGAGCGCGGTGAATTCAATAACGTCACACTGAGCACTTTAATAAAAGTTGCTCATGCCCTTGACCTGGACCTGGATATTTCTTTAAAAGCTAAAAGGACAAAAGTGATAGCCTAGAGCTTGCGATTAAAACAATATTCCTCTCAATTTTACCTAGCTCGCTATGGAATTCAAAAAATGGATTAGTAATGATCTTTTATTTTCAATTCTCCCTGATAATAACCATTAACTTGAGAAAAATGTTTTGAAGTAATAATTCCATCTTTCCTCGCAAACTTCCGGGTCAAAAATAACGTCTGTCCCCTCATGACGTAATTTATGTTTTCCATCAGCTTTACCGGAAAAAGACAAAAGATTAAAGCTTCCGCCGAAAGTAAAACGATTATCGCATATTAAACGTTTTTCGTGGTTCCAGCCAATATCTTTAAATACTAATTGATTTGGAAATTCCTTCTGGATTTTTAGTAAGGTCGCCTCTGCTTGTTTCCAATATGTACTATCTCTCTGTTCTTTTCCTCGCCGAGTATCGCGATCAAAACCATACCCGATCCAGATTTTTACACCTCTTCGAAGAGCATTTCGTATTTCCATAGCCATAGTGTCATTGACAATTTCCGAGGAGATCCATCCCGATAACATTAATAACCGTTCTTTTGCGGTTTTTATCGCTTCCCATAATTTTTCACGTATTTCGGGAGTCCATAGAAACACCACTTTTCTTGCATTTCTCATTTCTTCAGCTTGCTCAAGCTTTTTCCTTGATTCATCCAATTCCATCTTCAAATCATCAATTTGTTTACGTTGAATATCTTTAGTATCAGATTTATTAAGGAAATCCAACTGTTCTTGTTTATCTTTAACTTCTTGCTTGACTGAAACAACTTTTGCTGCCAGGTCTTCGGCATCATCAAATCGCCCTAATTTTTGTAGTACCTTCTCTGGTACTTGTTCTTTAATACGATTCTCTATTGACTTTTCCTTAGGTGACATCAAGTTCGATAATAACTCAGGACCTCTTGCCTTTATAAAAGCATATTCATAATCATTCTTTAACTGGCCCCCAATAATAAATGAAATGAGCCGTTCTCTTTGGTCGTCAATTGTTTCGTATTCTACCATCACCCCTGGTTCATATAATGTCCGAACATTTTTTAAAACGCTTTTCACAGCAATAACAGTCTGGCTGTTGCCCGACTTTGAGTGATGAACTCTCTTTATTACTGTCTCTAGTTTTTCAACATCAATCTCATCTGGATAAGGTGCCCGATTTGGTATTGCCCGAACCAAATCCAAGCCAAAATCTTGAGCTTCTATTGGCCTTAAATATTGAGACCGTGCGAAACCACCCAAATCAACTGGTTGTCTTAACAAACCATGGAAAATAACATTGGGGACAGTTATTTCTTGCATAAAAGCTTGTTTAAGATTAGTTGATATCTCTTTCCCTTTATGGGTTAAGACACACTGTGCATTATTAGAACCGTTATCGCTTAGGACCTCTATAACCTCTTGTCTCCGAAGGTCAACTAAACATGAACGTACAACTTCTTGATCAAGACCTAGGATGTCTGAAAGAACTGAC
The DNA here is from genome assembly GCA_028718465.1 of Dehalococcoidales bacterium. The sequence continues at coordinate 5,796 of JAQULX010000154.1, forward strand.
AAAGAAGTAAGTCCCTCGGCCATCAACTTTATTACGAACTCATGGATAGGAGGAATATCTCGTGATTCCACGGCTAGGATCCGTAGGTTCATTGAGTAAACTGCGATAGCTACTCCTCGATAAGCAACGAAGCGATACCCTGGTCTTTCGGCAAACCTACTTGCAATCGCATCAACATCGAATATTGAAGGGTTCATTCCTTCGTCCTCCTAATTTTTTAATTCCTCGAAATAGCAATGGTCTGGTCTTTGTTTTACATGGTTAAGTACTTTAAGTAAATGCTCTGAATTATCGGCTCTCGTTACAAAACGATCGTCACCAACGATATACAAGAGTTCACGGGCGCGAGAAATTGCAACGTTTACTCGTTCCAATTCTTTTAAGAATCCCACGTTGCTTTCCTGGTTTGAACGTGTCAGCGAGAATACTACAATATCGGCCTCCCTCCCTTGCACTTGATCAATAGTTAAGCATTCAATTTTTAGAATTTTTATGTCGCGAACAATTTGATTTATTCTACTTTTTAAAAGTCTTAACTGCGCATCATAACCACTCAAAATTAGTACTTTTTTCTCGTCACTGACTCTTTTCCTTACTAATTTATTATCAATACTACTGATTATGTTACATATTCTTGATGCTTCTTCTGAGTTCGTCCGGCTGTGCCCAGCTACCTGTTCAAATCTTTTATCTAATTTACTAGTCGATAACCAATTAATCGATTTACCGGTACATGAACAGAGAACCGGATCAATATTAGTCCGGCCTCCTGTTAATTCATCTTCATAAAAGCAATGGCTTATTAACTCTCTAATTGGGGCGACCATTCTATATTGCTCTGTTAATTTAACCTTATTTTCAATTGGTAAAAGTCGCTGAAATCGCTGGAACATCGACTCCTTAGCTTCTGGAGAACCGATTTCAAAACGCTCTTGTAATTCAGGTTTTGAAAGAATTTCTTCTTGAA
>JAQULX010000155.1:0-4099 GCA_028718465.1 Dehalococcoidales bacterium
TTCCGATCTACTTCTGTAAGGGGAAGTGGACATGTCGGCCCAGCCTGTTGCTTAACTTTATAGAGTCAGTAGATTTTGGTGTACCCGGAAAAAATACTGTAGAGGAGATAGAACGAGGACTAAATAATATTGGATGCCGGCGTAACACTGGAAATCAATGGCTGCAAATCTCAGGAGTAAAGCTTCTGGCCGATGGCATTCCACCCTTGAAAACTGCATGGATGTACGAAGAGTACGTAGAAGGGGGGTCAGGAGGACTGGTCGTAAAAGGAAGTACTCCGGATGAACAAGAACAGAATCTGAGAGAAATGATTCGAGTACTTCACAAGAACCGCTTCCGGGTAGCTATTCACAGTTGTGGTGAGAGGAGTGTGGATATTTGCATTGACCAATATATGCAATGCATCGAAGAAGAGCCCTGGGATGCCCGGCACTACGTTATCCATGCTGATTTCATCCGACCGGAAACCATCCGGAAGGTCGGGGAATTCTATAAACGCGGTCCTTATAAGGTGGGAATCAATATCCAATCGGCTATCAAATGGACCATCGCCGATGTAATGATTGATGTAGTCGGTCCTGAGAGAGCAGGCTATATGTGGCCAGTAAGATCGATGCTGGATGCAGGTATAAGGGTTACCGACAGTTCAGATGCGGCGGTAACCTATCCAAACTTTTTACATGGAATCCAGGCTGCCGTTCTCCGAGAGTCAAAAGCAACGGGCAAGGTTATCGGTAAAGATCAAATTATTACAGTACCCCAGGCTCTCGCTAATTATACCATTAACGGAGCATGGCAAGAATATCAGGAGCATATCAAAGGCTCGATAGAGGTGGGTAAATTGGCTGACTTCTGTGTCTTAAGCGGGGATATCCTGACCATAGAGCCGCATAAAATAAAGGACTTAAGGAATACCATGACGATGGTAGGCGGCAGAATTGTCTACGAGGCAGCATAAATACATCAAACTTCTAAAAATATAATAAGTATGACCATTATCATGAAAAAGATTAAGCCAGGATTTTAGCCTATTTGTACTCTCTCCCCAAACCAACAGCAAAATGAATCACGGGTTTATCCATTCTGTTGTACCTAGCCGGACCATGCTCCAGTCCTTTAGGTATAAAGATGATGCAGCTTTTGGTGATAATATGCTTTTCACCGCCTAACCATATTTCTATTTCCGCACCCAGATCATGGGGATTTTTCGGGTCCGTCCCAAATTGAACCAGAATTTCATCGAAATCGTGGCAATGAGGCTGTAGCGGTACCTGTTTATCTAAATCAGCGGGCATTAACCAGGAGCCCTCTAAAAGAGGAGCGCCTTTAATGTTGCTATCATCCAAGTTTAAAACAATTACACTTTCACCCTTTTCCATTTTTTCACCGGGAGCCTGGAACAGGTGAGAGTTGGCGTCAGTAATAATATATTTCCCATACTTTGTCTCAGCCATATCAGATCCTTCCTTTAAAATTACTCACTCGATTTTTAAATGATTTTCACCATCAAAACGAATCGTGCCTTTGTATTCAGAATACTTCCCGGCTCCGTTTGCTATCGTAACCGGAGCCGGATTTAGAAAGAGAAACCTGACGGATGTTTGCGGTCTTATCATTCCATAGTCCAATCATTAATCTTGAATTTGTGATATAAGGGATGATAGCCGGAAATTGATATGGGCAGGGTACTCTCGAATATGATAGACCGCTAAAGAGCGACAATTCCCGCGGCATCTTCGCCAACAGGGTTACCCGTATTCATGTTGCGATCATACTCAGGGAAACTGCTGCTGGAAATATCAATCCGTATCTTATGCCCCCTGCGAAAGAGCTGGCTGGTAGCCTGGAGGTCTATCACGTACCCGTTTACCTTAATATTCTCGTATGGAGTCCGAGTAAGCTCAAAATATTCCGTTTTTTTTCAGCGATTATTCAATACCCTGTTAGTTCAGACTTCCTGAATTCCTTTACAATTAAAATGCGGCGCATCTGTTAAGGGCAGGTTTATATACCTGATCAGGATTAGCCTTAGACTAAATAAGCAATTAGCGATTTTCAGTAACGTCTTTACCCCATTATTCTTTTACATCTGCCGCTTCCATCACTCTAACTGATATCCAGGTTAAAGCTATTCCTTTTGTATGTAATCATCTCCATACTCACGCCCTGATCTATTCGAATAAATCTTGTCATATGTTTATAATTCCTTAACTTATGATTGGGTTATTTGTCCAACCAGGCTTTTTCAGCGTGCCAATATAAACTCCATTGCTGGTCAAAAAAGTTGCAATCCTTCACATAAGGTTGTACCACATTAGCTATATCCAGAGTATAAAGGGGCAATACATAAGCATTATCATGGATATACCGCAGCATCTTTTGCACCAATTGTATATCATATTCCTTGGTTTGGGCTGAAGCCTCCCAGAGTTGTTGTAATTCATCGGTTTTATCCAGACTGGCGAAGAAAGGTGAATTCTGGGTCAAGATAAAATTGACGCCGACATTTAGGTTGGTGAAAAAAGTGCTTCCTGTAGCCAGGAAACCGTTATTCCAGCCTCCCATAACCAGAGACGCAAAAGCCCCCGGATCCAGAGCCTTAATATCGGCCTTTATGCCTATTTCTGCCAGATAGCCCTGTATTGCTGTAATCAAATCCATGTTGACCATCTGTGAATTAGCTGCAATGGAGATTGTAAAACCATCGGAATAACCTGCTTCAGCCAATAACTCTTTGGCTTTATCCACAGCATAAGTCCGGACCGCTAATTCCTTGATATAAGCTGGATTATTGGGTGCACAAAACTGATAAGTCGAGGTCCACCAGCCGTAACCCAGATTTTTTACGATAGCATCCCGGTTGATGGCATAATCGATAGCCTGTCGTACTTTAACATTAGCCAGGGGAGAATCGGCATTTTTGCTATCAGGTATAAGCATGAAGCCCGTATTGTTTGCAGAAACAACAGGATACCCTTTCTGTTTAAGATCATATTCAGTTTTGGTTCCATCCTGAGTAATAACATCCACCTCTTTCGCTTCAAAAGCCGCAGCGCGAGTCATTCCATCCCCAATGGAATAGACGTCCACGCCATCCAGGTAGGGCTTACCTTTATCCCAATAATTGTCAAACCTGACGGTCTTAATTACATCACCTGGTACGAAGCTAACGAACTTAAAGGGCCCAGTTCCAACCGGATTATTGATCATCCAATCTTTACCATTCTTATCAAAAGCCGCTTTCGAGATCATAAAAGTTTGAGACAGCGCAAGGGGTACAGCGTTGTTATAGGACGTCATGTTGATACGAATGGTATAGTTATCAATGATAACTACTGATTCATACATTCCCAGGAATTGAGCATGAGCATCAATAAGTTGATCGATATTCCACTTGGCCACTTCGGCATTGAAGTCTGATCCATCATGAAACTTAACGTCTTGCCGCAACTTCAGGGTAACCGACTTTAGATCGTCAGCAACTTCCCATTGGGTAGCCAACTTCGGCGCCATGTTGCCTCGTATATCAAGCAAGACCAGGGCTTCGATATACAAAGGTGGCAGCCACCCTGCCTGTCGGAACAATGTATCAGGAGGCCAGCCCAGATTGCCTTGAGGCCAAAATGCCGAACCGATTCTTAAAGTGCCGCCGGTTTTGGGTTGGGTGGTAGTAGATTGAACGGTGGATGTTGTATTAGCTGCAGGAGTAGTAATTATAGCTGTATTAGGGACTGAAGGAGATTCGGTAGTTGGAGAGGTGATACAGCCTGCCAGGAACAGAACTCCTGCTAAAAGCACTGCCAGTATCGCTAAACAGGTCTTTTTCATTTTTCCCTCCCAGTTATAGAACTAATAGATTGAAATATAATGTTTCGATTACGGCCTATCAATACTTATTAATAATGATTTTTTAAATTTTGGACCTGGGGCAAAAAAGTAAAAGCACTTTATAAAATGTCTAAAGCCCTTAAATCCAATAATTCAAGATAATGATCGGGCTGTGGAATGGCAAGGACGCAAGCCTCTTTCATGTTAAGACACAGGAATCAGCCAGTTTACCCACCTCTATCAAGCCTTGATGTGTTCATGATATTCTTG
>JAQULX010000155.1:4109-6736 GCA_028718465.1 Dehalococcoidales bacterium
ATTCTTGCATGGCAGGACCCACACTTTCATTATTTCCCATTACTGATAATTTCGGCATAAGCGCCCATGGTAAAATTAATTGGCTTGCCAGACGGAATATCCAGTCCAAATATTTTTCCGTTGGACCTCATATTCTTAAAATTGATTAAAACTATGCCTGCGGTGGGCACCACCTTTTCACGCCAAATAAAAACATAGATATCCTGTGATAGCTTGAAGTAATCGCATATATCGGTATCGGCAGTTCCTTTTTCCGGACCTGATAAACAATGCCAGCAATAGAACCTTTCATTTAGATATATATGTTCGTAAATATGTAAACGACTATAGTAATATTTAATTCTTTTGCCTATTAAATCCTGAGTTCTGGTTATTGTTTCCAGAGTTTATTCCTTAAACGGCTTGTCGATTTTAACTTGTGCTAACGCAACTTTCATCGGACTCAGGTCGAGTCCTGCATTCATTCTGGTCAATATGCTGCGATCGACCTCTCTCTTATTCGGAACAGTTACGGTGACAACTAAAGCCTGGCCGGTATTCAAATTCAACGCAATTGAAACCGATGTTTTGGGTTGTTTAGACTTTACAAAGTCTAGAAAATAGATACCCGTATCTATTTTAATAGCTTCATATTTTTCTTCGCATAGCCTACCAGTATTCTCCGGACCGACACTCTCCCAGACAAGTTTTTGGGTGTCGTAGAAAACGTATTTAATTACCTGATTATCCGAAAAATAAAATACAAATTCTGTACCCGAAAGATCATCTGTACCGGGTAATTTATTTTCATTAAAATCAACTTTCAAAGTTGAAACCGGAATCCAACTCTTAGTATCGCGAATCATCGCCTTGTTCCCTCTTCACCTGATTTATAATAACTGGTCTAATAGAACTTCGTGATATTACACCACATGTTTGTATCAAATAGCCGAATGAATCAATTTCAACTTAACAGGATATCCACCAGTTCAGCAAATATTTGATTATGAATATCGACATCTTCAATCGTTGTTTGAGGAGAAACCAGTACCATCGTGTGGAAAGGCGTGAGTAGAACACCCCGGTTTGCCATGAATACATGCAATAAAGTATCCAGCTTCTCATCGAAAACAGCTTCTGACTCAGCACCGTTTTGGGGAGGATTTTTCACAAACCGATATTCGGCTCGGCAACCAATTCGATTCACATGCCAGGGTATATTATTACGTCTTATTATCTCATTTACACCGTCAGTTAATCTTTCAGCTACAGAGATCATCTTCTCAAAAGCCTTTTCCGTCAGGACTTCCCCAAGTGTAGCTTTAATCGCGGCCATTTGTAGAACGGAACCCGAAAGCGTCCCCCCTACTCCAATCCCAAATCGTTTCCCACTTTGCAGGCTTTTGGCAACCTCCCCGGTCATCCCCATCGCCGCCACAGGCAATCCTCCACCGATCGATTTCCCGATAGTTAAGAAATCAGGCTTCAGGTTCCATAATCCGGTCAGTCCCCCGGGTCCAGCGCATATTGTATGAGTTTCATCAATGATTAGAAGTGTGCCATATTTATTTGTTATCTTCCGTAGCGATTCATGGAACCCGGGGTTCGGAAGGATTATTCCGGCATTAGTCATCGCGGGTTCTGTCAGTACGCAGGCCACATCACGATGTGATAAGGCTTTTTCCAGTTCGGTAACATCATTAAATTGTATTACTCTGGATGAAATATTGGGTAAAGCTCCAATTACCTCTCTCATCTGGGCCATTTTAGAACCAAATTTTGCTGATACCAGAGCCTCATCTACACTCCCATGGTAGCACCCGTCAAACACCAGTACTATCTGTCTGCCCGTAATTTTCCTTGCCATTTTAATAGCAAATCTATCGGCATCAGTAGCCGAGGTATATATTTGCCACAGGGGGAGCCCAAATCTCCTCGTCAATTCTTCGCCTACCCATATCGCATCTTCAGAAGGCAGCATACATGTCATGCCTTTATAAACTTGATCAGCGATGGCTTTAGCTGTGGGAATCGGCGAATGACCGGTTAAGGAACCGGAATCTCCCAGACAAAAATCCACATATGTATGATTATCAACATCCGTTAATCTGGCATTCCTGGCTTCTTTAACGAAAATTGGGAAAGAGCCGGGCCACTCAGTCATCCAGCTCATGGGAACTCCGTGAAATAATGACTTTTTTGCCCGTTCATACAGAGCTTGGGATCCGGGACGTTCCAGAATATACCTCTCTTCTTCTTTTTGAATAATCTGATCTATTCTGGATGGTTGAATTCTCGGCGTCACAACTGTTTTCCTTTCCAGGTTAAATGTGAATAACACGCTGAATAATCATTATTCTCAAATCTTGAAATAATTTGTCTTTAAATATATATTGAAGCCATATCAGGTTAAAAGTGCCGTCAAATCTGTCCAATGTCCAATCCCCGGAATATCGCACTTTAGATTGAAATATAATGCTTCGATTATGATCTATCAATACCTATTAATATTGATTTTTTAAATTTTGGACTTTAGACAATTTTTAAGAGCTAAGATTAACCATAACCTTAATCAGGGTTATAACTTATTGCACTCAAGCTTAAGCTTGAGCTTAAATGCACTTTAAAAACTAAATAATCGAAACGAA
>JAQULX010000156.1 GCA_028718465.1 Dehalococcoidales bacterium
TACCCGGGTAAAGATCGAGGCTTTCTCTCAAGGTTCCAGGGTAAAGCTGAACAACCAGGATTTCCTGCAAGAAGAATACAATACGGTCAAAGCCCAGCAAACTATCACGCGTGAAGTCAGTATCAGCTTCAGCTTGTTCGATGCGCCAAAGCTCATGCAAAACGGAGTGACCCTCAATCTCACGATAAATTCAGACGAGAAGTCCCAGTCTTTAAGCTATGATTACCGTCCCTGAACTCCAGAAAAGGAGGATTTCAGGAGCAAATACACACTGATTTACAGAAGTTCAAGATACGCGATATCGGCTTATGCCGCGGTCCAGAAATAGCCGGCCTGCAAGAATTCGTTTTATATCATTGCTTGCTTGCAGGTCGCGCGTGATTCCGGCAGTCAACCTTCTGACTACGATTAGGACAAAAAGGGCGCCAAAAGCCCAGGTTATCTCCTCCGGTTCGTCGAGCAGCCAGCTTGCCACAGGCAAAGCCAGAAAACCGGCCAGCATTCCCAGAGGCATACTGAGGCTGAAAGGACCTCCCAGAACTGATATGTCTTTACCACTTTTACGTTTATGGATAATCCTTGATGCGATTCTAATCCCGGCCCCAAGAGCAAAAAAGACTGCCGCTATTAAAAAAGGACGATAATCGAGCGCTGCCGCCATGCCGACCCCGGTAGTATTACCTTTTTCTCCGTCAAACCTCTGGAAGATCGGCCACATTTGCCCGCAGACCACCGCAACGCCGGCAACGGCAACGGCTGTCAAATCAATGTCCAAAAGATAACCGACCAGGACCGGGGCAGCGCCTTTAACGAAATCGAGCAATATCCCTGCAATGGTAATCCATTTCCCGGCCCTTTGCCAGAGGCTCATATGATAGTCGCCATTTAAATTGATATGCCGCAATCTGGCTAAGGCACGTAAATGAGGCACTGAGCCGAGCAGGTATGCGCCGATTATCAGAGCTGCATTAATCAATATATTCATGGTTGAGTAAAAATTTAGCATTTTTACAGGATAGCGTCAATAAGTAATAGTCCTATATGTTGACAACGACAGGGACACATGTTATATACTTTGTACCTAGAGAAACTATGTACATGGTGTAGTATATCAAAAAACTCTTTCATTGAACTGGCAACAACGATTATAAAGAGAATCAAGGTACATGACACTGGAACTACCAGTCATACCGGCGATAATAGATAAGATAGACTGGAAGGAAGTGCAAAATGAAAAAGGTTGCCGTTTTAACCGATTCAATCTCCGGAATACCGGAGGAACTTATAAAAGAGTATAACATAAAAATAATACCCGCCATTATGACTATTAATGGAAAAAATTACCGGGATATGGTGGATATAAATCCGGACCAGTTCTGGAAGTTATTTAAATCCATCAGAACCTATATCACATCATCACCCTCTCCGGGAGACTTTATGAATTTCTTCCAGGAAGCCGGCAGGACATCCGATGACATTCTTTTTATCTCGGCTTCCAGGCAATTGAGCGCTATCTATCAATCAGCTATCAGTGCCCGGGAAATGTTGCGGGCAGAAAATCCGGGCCTGAATATTGAAGTGATAGACAGTAAACATGCGGCCGGCTCAATGGGATTCATAGTTATCGAGGCAGCACGAGCAGCGGCAGCCGGAAAGCCTTCAGGTGAAGTTATCCAGGTAGTACAGAATATGATCGGTAGAGTAAAATCAATCTGCGGTATGGATACCTTAAAGTATCTTATACGCAGCGGACGGGCGCCCAAAAAGGCCTATATTGGAGAATTGCTGGGAATCAAGCCGCTGATTGGAATGGTCAGCGGGACCGGCCTTACGGATAGCCTGGGTAAAATCAAAGGCAAGAAGCGGTGTTTTCAGAGGTTGATTGATATGATCGCCGAATATACCGATACCGGTATGCCATTACACGTGATAGTACAGTACACTAATAGCTTGCAAGACGGACAAAAGCTGGCACAGATGATCAAGGACAGGTATAACTGCGCAGAATTATATATTATACCTTACTCTCCCATAATCAGCGGGCATTCGGGGCCGATAAATTCGATATCGTTTTATTCTCAGGTCCTTGAGGAATAACGATGATTAACCGTATTATCCCTTTAGTAAAAATTTAGCGACCTCCGGGGGAGGTAGTAATTGCCATTCGCCTTTGATACCGCAAGTGGCAGCCGCCACCTCCAGATGAAGCATGGCAATCCCGCAATCCAGTCTCTTGGAGACTCCGAATTCCGGCCCCTCGCCCCTCACAAATACGGTAACCCCTTCGGTGGATATATTGAAACTCCACGGCTGACGGTTAGTTGCTGAAGGGGCCAGCCGGGCGGCCTCGATGCTGGTATTAATCCACTCAGGCCATTCCCTATCTTCCTGACTGCCGAGCAGTTTCTCAGCCGGTAACCTTTCATGAGTCCGTCCAAAACCGGTCATCAGTTTTTCCTTCAGCGACTCGGATTCCCGGGCGTAACCTACCGGAGTTACGGCCAGTACCTTCTCATGATGGCCAAGCTCGACCAGAGAATCCACGCTTTCCCGATTAAAGAAGCCTCCCACCCAGCAGGTATTTAGTCCCAGTGCGGTGGCTTCCAGGACAACTCCTTCTCCGGTATAACCGACTTCCTCCTGAACTGAAGGCGCTCTCAGGTCGCCAATGAAGGCAACGAATGCCGGCGCTCCGCTGACTTTGCCGTAGCTGCCGGCGATACCTTTAAATATATCTTTGGCCGGCTGGTTTACCAGGGAAGCCCGGGCATGAGGAAAAGGGGTAAACTCCCGGCATACCTTCTCAAGAGGCGCCAGGGAGGATCGTTCGATCAACCGGTTCCGGTCAAACGACCTTCGTGACCTCCGGATAAGAATAGCTGAATACCATCTTGAGAAGGGAATATCCATACCTCTATTATAGAACTAAAGTAACGATTAGCGAAATCCAAAATTAAAGCTAAATTCTATGCTCCAATCCTGGTTAACCGGGATACTGCATTTTAAAGGTTTCCAAATACGGAATCCGGGCGCTTACCGCACTTCATGTTGCACACAGTAAAGCTCCTGTTGACAGGAATGGAACGTAGTATTATCTTATTACCTAGAGTATCTAGGTACTGAGCAGCCTGCATAGTTATTTAACGAAGTAACGCGCTAAAGGAGAATAATGCCATGAGAATTGCAGTGGACGCCATGGGCGGCGATTACGCTCCGGAAGATGTGATTAAAGGTTCCGTAGCAGGGGCCAGGGAATATGACGCCGGCATTATTCTGGTGGGCCCGGAAGAAAAGATCAAGTCCGAACTGGCTAAATATGATACCAGGGGGCTGGATATCACGATATTACATACCAGTGAATACCTGGTGGAAGGAGAAGCCCCGGCGTATGCTTTGCGGACCAGGCGGAATGCTTCGATCGCGCTGGCAGTAAAGCTGGTCAAAGAGGGAAAGGCGGCGGCAGCGATCAGCAACGGCCCTACCGGAGGAGTGGTGACTTCGGTGCTGATGATTCTGGGGACTCTGGAAGGCATTTCACGCCCGATCGCCGGGGGCGAATTCTGCGGGTTCGCACCGGATACCGTTATCCTTGATATCGGCGGCAATCTGGACTGTCGTCCGGACCAGCTTCTCGATTTTGCCATTGTGGGTACTGTCTATGCCCGCAAACTAATGAAAATTTCCGAGCCGACAGTGGCATTGCTGAATGTGGGTATCGAGGAGGGTAAAGGCAACGCAGTCGTCAAAGAAGCGTATGCCCTTTTAAAGCAAAGCGGTTTGAATTTTATCGGTAGTGTTGAAGGTCACGATATACCCGCCGGTAAAGCCAATGTTGTTATCTGCGACGGTTTTACAGGCAATGTCGTTGCCAAATTCTGTGAAGGCCTGGGCGGAGCCATTGCCGACTGGCTGGACAAAGAATTGGAGAACGACCTGCCGAAAGCCAGAATCAAGGAGATCAGACAAAATTTTTTGGCACGCATGATTAAAGCCGATAACAGCGGGGGAGGGCCTTTTTGGGCTGTTAACGGACTGGTCCTGAAATGCCACGGACGCGCTCGCCATCCGGAAATCGCCCTTACTATCGGCAATGCCAAAAAGTATGTTGAGCTGGATATTGTGAACGCTCTAAAAATGGAACTGGCCGCGGTCCGCGGAAGGCTGAAAAAGTAAAGGGAGCTTGCATGATGAAACTGGAAAACAAGATTGCTATCGTGACCGGGTCCCGGCGGGGTATCGGTAAAGCTATTGCGCTGGCTCTGGCCAGTGAAGGAGCCTGCGTCGCAATCACCGATGTCAGCCTGGATGGGTGCCTGGTAGTGGCGGAAGAAATCAAAGCTGCCGGAGGGCGAGCGATCGCCATCAAATGCGATGTCTCGAAGAAGACGGAAGTCCAGGAGATGGTAGCTGGAGTGATCGCAGAGTTCGGCAAGGTCGACATTCTGGTGAATAATGCGATGACCACATCCTTCAAGCCGTTTACCCGGATCACGGAGGAAGAATGGGACCGTACTATCGATGTTAATATGAAAGGGGCCTTTCTCTGCTCCCAGGCAGCAGCGAAGAACATGATTAAAAATGGGTGGGGCCGGATTATCAATATAGCCTCCGTATCTTCCGGGGGATGTGGTGGGTGCGCTCCGCTAATGGCCCATTACACCGCTTCCAAGGGCGGTATGAAAGCACTTTCGGAAGCCATGGCCGTTGAACTGGCAGCTTTCGGGATAAATGTCAACGCGATCCTTCCCGGTCCAATAGATTCCGGTTCAGTTCCTGAGACAATCAAAGACAGATGCTTGAAGAACATGCCCAAGGGACGGTTGGGCTATCCCGAAGAGATTGGCAGCCTGGCGGTTTACCTGGCTTCTCCGGAATCGGAATTTATTACCGGTAGCGCCGTCATCATCGATGGCGGCATTTCTCGTGTCTGAGGTTACATAATACTCCTTCAAATACAAGGCGTCAAAAGGTCCGGCTATTGACAAGGCGTTGCCTTTGCGAATAAACTAACGCAGTCTCTTTATTTAGGAGGATAATAATATGCCGGAACCTGTTGATATATACTCGGATCAGTTCGGGTTGAACGTCGGTCCTTATGGGGCTACCTTGAATTTCCATATCAGTAACGCTGTCCCGCCTGCCCCGGGCACTCCCCCTCAGACTGAGCGGCTAGCCACTATTAGAATGAGCCTTGAGCATCTAAAAGTCATTACTTTTATTATCCGGCGTCAAATACTCCAATATGAACAGCAGACCGGAATGAATGTGCAGGTACCTTTCGAAGTATTAAACAATATGCGTATTAGCCGTGAGGATTGGGACTCACTCTGGCGCTCGCACTGAGGCGCAGCAGTAAAAACAGCCGTCAACGCATCTAAAAACTTCTTCCCAAACACTCAGCTACGGACTTTATTTCATTCATCAAACGCTTGAAATCGGAAGGGGTGAGTGATTGGAGCCCGTCTACCAGGGCTTCCTTGGGGTTGGGATGAACTTCAATAAGAAGCCCATCCGCTCCCGCTGCGATAGCAGCCCTGGCGATAGCCGGGACCAGCGAATAATGTCCGGCGGCATGGCTGGGATCAACTATCACCGGAAGATGACTGAACTTTTTCACCACCGGAATCGATGATATGTCCATAGAAAAGCGAGTGCTGTCTTCAAAGGTGCGGATACCTCTTTCGCAAAGGATTACATCGTTGTTTCCACCGGCCAGCAGATAGTCCGCCGCCGTCAGCCATTCAGTGACCGTATTGGCCAATCCTCGCTTCAGTATTACGGGATGCTGGGCTTTGCCGATCTCTGTCAGGAGAGTAAAATTTTGCATGTTTCTGGTGCCGACCTGCAAGATGTCGGCATACCTGGCTACAAGCTCTACCTGGCCTGGATCGACCACCTCGGTGACGATGGGTATCTTATACTTCTGCTTTACTTGTATCAGGTACTCCAGACCGGTAGTTTCCAGCCCATGAAAGCTGAAGGGAGATGTCCGGGGTTTAAAGGCTCCTCCCCGCAGAACAGACGCGCCGGCTTCTTTGACTATCCGGGCGGCCTCTTCAAGCTGTTCATGGCTTTCCACCGCGCAGGGTCCGGCCATAATCACTATCCGGTCTCCGCCTATCTCGATATCTCCTACCCTGACGACAGTCCCCTTGGGCTTGAATTCCCGTGAAGCCAGTTTGTAGGGTTTCATGATACGGGTGACGCTCTCAACTCCCGGATACACGGCAAAGATATCTGTGGATAACTGACCGGTATTGCTGCCCAGAATGGCGATGACGGTCTTATCAGTCCCAACGTTAAGCTGGACGCTGAAACCCAGTGAATTAGCTTTAAGGACTACCTCTTCTATCTCAAGCTTTGAGGCGTTTTTCATCATCTCGACAATCATATCTTAATAATACCTCTCCCTATATGGTTTACATAAATATTACCGGATATAAGATATAATAAAATAGTCCGCTGTTATCGATCAAATAATAATATCATACATGAAAGCTCACAAATTGACACGTATTTCCTGATTATAATGATAAGTATAGGGTTGAGGAGGAGTAATGGATATAGTATGTTTGAACAATGCTAAAGAGCTTATCAGGAGAAATGGTAGAGCGCATGCATCCATATTCATGCCGACGCATAGCGGTGGAGGAATGGACCAGCAGGACCCAATCAGACTGAGGAACCTGCTACGCCAGGTGGAGGAGAA
>JAQULX010000157.1 GCA_028718465.1 Dehalococcoidales bacterium
CATTCGTGATCGACTTACCGCAGGGCGGAGGCAAAGTCTCCTTGCAGCCTGAATACGTTTTATCGCACACCAGGGAAAGATTGATACTGAGGAACTATCAGGGTCATATTATGACTTTCCGAAACCCGGGAGCAGAACTCCCTGTTAAAACCGGGGTAGCGACTCAGGTAGAGGAAGCCTTAATAGATGAAGATAGGACTCTCGTACGATCTTAAAGAGACATTTGCCCGGCTGGCAGCCGGTCAGCCGGAAGATGCGTTCGAGGAATACGATTCGGTAGAAACTGTGGAAGCCCTGAAATGCGCCATCGAAGCCGGAGGGCATGAGGTGGTGAAGTTGGGAGGGGGCCTCAAGTTCCTGACGCGTGTTCTAAATACAAAAGTGGATTTTGTATTCAATATCTCCGAAGGACTGGGGAGCTACCGAAGCCGCGAGGCCCAGGTCCCCTCGGTCCTGGAGATGCTGGACATCCCCTATTCCGGCGCAGATCCCCAGTGCCTCGCCGTCTGTCTTGACAAGCATCTGACTAAAAAGATAGTCTCCTGGGAAGGTATACCGACTCCCAAATGGCAAGTCGTAGACGGCGGAAAGCTGAAATCCATCGACTGGAAATCCTGGCCTTATCCGGCTTTTGTCAAACCGGTATGGGAAGGTTCCAGCAAGGGCATTCGCCTGAAGTCTCTGGTACGCGATGCGGGAGAGATGGAGTCCACGGTCAGCAGTCTCTGGCGGCAGTACCGGCAGCCGGTCCTGATAGAAGAGTATGTCTCCGGGGAAGAGGTGACCGCAGGCCTGGTAGGCAATTCCCCACCGGAGATCATAGGAATCATGCGAGTTGTCCCGCGCCAGAAAGACTCTGAATTCGTTTACTCTCTGGAAGTAAAACGGGACTATGAGAATCTGGTGGATTATGAGTGTCCGGCCAAACTGGAGAAAGGCACTCTACAGCGTATCCGCGAATATTCCCTGAAGGCCTTCGAAGTCCTGGAGTGCCGGGACTTTGCCCGTGTAGATTTCCGGATCAGCAGGAGCGGAACACCCTATTTCCTGGAGATCAATCCTCTGGCCGGTCTGAACCCCCGGAGCAGTGACCTTATCATCATGGCCAGACTTTGCGGAATTGGCTATAACGAATTAATAGGCTCTATTCTGAAAGCCGCTCTGGAACGACAAAGTGAACGTAGCGATCATATTTAATAAACCCGAGGTCGACCGTTATCAGGCCATGGGAGAGTCCAGAGCTGAGCTTGGGGTAATCGATGAGGTACAGGCTGTCAGCCGGGCTCTGACAGAGTTAAAGCATTCCTTTTTTACAGTTCCTCTCCGACCTCCTCTCGACCGCGTGAAGGAAACGCTGGGATCCCTGGACGCAGACGTGGTATTCAATCTCTTTGAAGGCTTCGACGGCATTCCCGAAACTGAAAGCATTGTTGCTGAAATGCTGGCCGGATTGAAGATACCCTTCACCGGCTGCCCGGCCCCGACCCTGGCGATAGCCCTGGACAAGTCCAGAACGAAAGAGATTCTCCACAAGGCCGGAATCGACACTCCCCGATATCAAGTATTAACTCCGGAGGGCCTCTCGGCCTTTCATCTGGAATATCCCTGTATTGTCAAACCCCTGGCTGATGACGCCAGCCACGGTATATCAGAGGAAAGCGTGGTATATAATTTTGCCGGGCTGGAAAAACAGGTAGGGAAAATTTGTGCCCTCTTTGGCGGCGGAGCACTGGTAGAAGAGTATGTCGACGGCCGTGAGTTCAATACCACTGTGCTGGGTAATACCGGACTGATTGTTCCGGCAGTATCCGAGATTACCTATAACCTCCCGCCGGACAAACCCAGAATATTGACCTTTGAGTCCAAGTGGGAAGAGGGCAGCGATTACTTCATGAATACCCGGGCGGTTTGTCCAGCCCCGATCAGCCAGGAAGAGCGCGAAAAAATCGCCTGTATCGCCATGACTGCCTTCAAACTTACCGGATGCCGCGGATATGCCAGAGTGGATCTCCGCCAGGCAGGTCCGGGTGATTATAAAGTGCTGGAGGTCAATCCTAATCCTGACATTACTCCGGGGAGCGGAGCGGCATTACAGGCGGAGGCGGCAGGAATGACTTATAATCAGTTTATCGAGAAGATTATAAGGTATGCTGTAGAGCAGTGATTGCGGGCCTCAGGCTGTGAGCAAAGCCTTTTTTCGACAGTACGAAGCTCAGAACGCAATTCCTGATGCAGGAGGTATTAATGAATATTCGTCCGATGACTTCTCAGGACAAAGCGGCCGTAATGGATATTTTACGGAATACCCCCGAGTTCATTCCGATGGAAGCGGACCTGGCAGAAGAAGTGATTGACGCCTATCTGGGCGGTCCGGTCCAGTCCGGCTATTTCACGCTGGTGGCGGAAATAAACGGCGCCGTTGCCGGACTGGTCTGCTACGGGCCGACCCCCATCACCGAAGGCACCTGGGATGTCTACTGGTTAGCCGTAGACCAAAAATTGCAGGGCCGGGGAATCGGCCGCAAATTAATGGAGACGGCTGAGGAGAATATCAGGCGAGAGAAAGGCAGACTGATAATCGTCGAGACCTCTTCCAGGCCGGGCTATGAAAAGACCAACCTCTTTTATCAGCGTATCGGATACAAGGAAACTGCGCGGATTATCGATTTCTACGCTATCGGCGATGACCAGGTGATCTATGAAAAGCGTTTTACAGGAAAAAGTATACTACCAAAAAGCTAACGATGGCCAGAAAGCTGATGGGCGGCAGGGCCGGCAGGGGCTTACCTTTGAGCACCCATATCTGGAGAATATAAGCAAAGATAATTCCGGCCAGAGAGCCTGCGGATACAATCAGAGCGCCGGACATGCTGTAAGTGAAAAACACCGAAGCGACGAATATCAGGGGAAACCCAATGTCCCCTCCCCCCAGCAAGGAGAAATCTCTTTCCGCGCTTTCAGTTTCGAATAATTTCTGGAAACCGGCTCCTTTTAAATTCAGCTTCCAGTCGCGGAGTCTCCTGGGCAGGATGAATGCCGGAAGAGTATCGGTCTCCGATAACTTTTTAGCCATCCACATCATATATCCCAGGCTCACTGCAACGATATCGTATATCGAGATGGCGAGTAATACCCAGACCAGTGTCCAGGGGCTGACCACTGCCCCAAAGACCGCTCCCACACTGGCCAGGGTAAGCAGCAAAAGCAGGTTTTGCAGCCAGATAAACGGCCGGAAAAGCCAGAGTAATCCCAGGGCTGCCCCGATGCCGATAGCGGCCGGCGGGGGCAATATCAGGCTAAGGATGATGAAAATGCCCCAGGCATAGAGGAGTCCGAAAAGGGCTCTGAAAACATATTTTAGTTTGGAGACCGGGATCAGAAAAAGGACCACCCCGATTACCACCACCATTCCGAAAAAATAGGCCAGGATGGGGAGGATGGATACCTCGGGCGTTGGAATCTGACTGGACTCGATATATTCCTGCACTCCGGGATAAAGGTAAGCAAATACCAGGAGGAGACCGATGATATACAGGAAACTGCTCCATAAGATGGGCTGTAAACTGACCTTTCTGGTCGCAGGTTGTTTTTCAGTCAAAGATAACCCCCGGTCCTTCAGCGGACAGACGGCTTAATAAAGGGGGCGATAATGGTTCGCCCCCTTCTGCCGGTCCGGACTATCCTCTATTATACACTAAGAGCTGGGCCTTGGCGCCAGAGTAACCTGGGCTGTGGCCTGATTATCGCCGCGGTAATAAGCAACAGTCACCGACTGTCCGATTTGATTGGAACGGATGATCCTGGCAGCATCCGAGGCATTGACTACCTTCTGGCCGTTTATTTCAGTGATGACATCGCCTGCCTGAAGACCGGCACCGGCAGCCGGACCTCCGGGCGCTATTTCGGCGATAATGGCGCCCTCATTTACCGCCAGACCAAACATTGAAGCGATGTCAGGCGTAACTGTTCTTAGACTTACTCCTATATAAGGACGTGTGATCTGCCCGGTCCTGACCAGCTGCTCTATGAGCGGCATGGCCGACCTGGTGCTGATAGCATAGCCAATATTTTCCACACCCTGGGATACCAGCTTAACGCTGGTAATGCCGACCACTTCTCCCAGCATATTTACCAGCGGGCCGCCGCTGTTGCCAGGGTTGATGGGTGCGCTCGTCCTGATCAAATCGTACATGGTCTCGCTGGTCTCGGTCCCCGAAACCGGCACTGTGATACTGGCTTCTAGCTGGCTGACCCATCCGGCAGTCATGGAGATACCTTCCCCCAGAGCATTGCCGATAGCCATCACCATCATACCCTTTCTCATCTTTCCAGAGTCTCCTACAACAGCTACAGGCAACCCTGAGGCGTCGATTTTAAGCACTGCCAGGTCGCTGGGAGGATCGGCAGCTATATCCAGAACCGGAAAGGTCCGTCCATCGGCCAGGCTGACCGTGACGACATCGGCGCTTTCAACTACATGGCTGTTAGTGATAATAATGCCGTTGGAATCTATTATCCAACCGGAACCGGCACCCTGCCGAGTAGCCGGCTGACCGAAGAAATCGGTAGAGGTTATTTCGACGTTGATGGATACTATCCAGGGAATGACCTGGTCTACCAGGTCCGAAAGGTCCGGAGAAGGCGGTGCTTCGCTCAGGGAAGGGGCAGACCAGTCGGAGAGTATCCCGGATGTTGCAGGGGCTGCCGGGGAGGGGGCAGCAAAGGGAGACGCCCCCGGCGAAGCATCTGCCGGCGGTCCCGGGGTGGGGGATACCGCAGGCGTTGATGAAGAGGTAGGGGAGGGGGACCCGGGAGCCGATGCTGCGGGGGGTGATGTTGCGGCGTTTGGTGGGGCGGCGCTTGTCTCCGGTGATGTGTTAGTTGGCGAGAGGCCCGGTATAATCCCGCAGGAAATGGAGAGGACAATCAATAGAAGAACAACAATCGTCAAGAGCGACCTTGTCGGGTGTTTTGTCATGTTATACCTCCTGAAGGGAAGGACAAGCCCTTTCCGACAGGGGCCGGCCTTCCATGATATTTAATAGGGGTCACTTAGGGTTATCATTTACATTGTCGCTTTAAAATAGACAATATTACGTCCATTTAAATATCGATTTATTATACGAAGTTGATGGACAGGGATTAGAGTAAATAATCGTGCAGCGATGATCCAATGCAGAAGGAATTTGCCTTACAGACATAAAATACGGCACAATGAGAGTGAGATGAATACTGAAAGATTACCGGGTTATATCGAACTTTACCGTTCCGGGGAACTGGGGCGGCGGGCTGAAGCGCTGGAGGCGCGTCTGGCAGCCTGCGATATTTGTCCTTTAAAATGCGGGATAGACCGGTTAAAGGAGGAGCGGGGATTCTGTCGATCCGGCTACCGTCCGGCGATATCCTCCTGCTGCGCCCATCATGGGGAAGAACCGGCCCTTTCCGGTGCGAGGGGGTCCGGCACCATCTTTCTGGGCAACTGCAACATGCGCTGCGTCTACTGTCAGAACTTCCAGATCAGCCAGGACCCGGATACCCAGAAGCTCAATGAAGCTGACTACCACAAGCTGGCCCAAAAGATGCTCTATCTTCAGAATGATCTGAGATGTCATAATATCAACCTGGTATCGCCCTCTCATTATGTGCCTCAAATCGTAAGAGCGTTACTTGAAGCGGTATCGGAGGGCCTGCATTTGCCGCTGGTTTATAATACCGGAGGCTACGATTCCCCGGACACCATCCGGATGCTGGAGGGAATAGTTGATATCTATCTACCGGATATTCGCTATTCTGCTGACTCTATCGGACTGAAGTATTCCGGAGTACCGGATTACGTGAAGAATAACCGTCAGGCGATCAAGGAAATGTACCGGCAGGTCGGCGGTCTAAAGGTTGATGAAAACGAGATAGCATACAGGGGTATGATCGTACGGCATTTGATACTGCCCGAGGGTCTGGCCGGCAGTGAGGAATCACTGACCTGGCTGGCCCGGGAAGTCTCGCAGGATATTACAGTGAGCATAATGTCGCAGTATCACCCATGTCACCTGGCAGTGCGGAGACCTGAGCTGGCCAGGACGATTACCTACGAAGAATATTCAGCGGCAGCTAATTTGCTGGAAAAGCTTGGACTGGAGAATGGATGGCTTCAGGAGATGGATGCCCCGGCCAATTATCTACCAGACTTTTCCCGGGACGGACATCCATTCGAATAAGCTAGTTCTTTCTCTTCCTCTTGACGAAAGCAAAGCGGATCCGTTTACCGTTATGGTTTTTGTTCTTCTTATTAACGTTTTCGATAAATTCTTTAATGTCGGTTAGTTTTTCAGCCATTGCAGTACTCTTTCCTGGTAATTAATTTGACAACCGGATAATTTTACCATAGATTTTCTCATAAGCCAACTTTTATAGTCTATAAATCAAAAATTGCCATTGCATTTTTCCCCAGATTTGTTAAAATGTTCCTGCTATGACCAATTAGCCGGGACTTTAAAAATGAGCTCGCTTCCCATTATACGGCAGCTTTAATATTTACGCTGATTTATGATAATATAGAAAAGTAATAATATAGGAGTGTAGCTCAGCTAGGTAGAGCAGCGGTCTCCAAAACCGCGTGTCGCGGGTTCGATTCCTGCCACTCCTGCCAGTTCAGGCCGAAGTGGCGGAATCTGGTAGACGCGCCATCTTGAGGGGGTGGTGAGC
>JAQULX010000158.1 GCA_028718465.1 Dehalococcoidales bacterium
TGGACCTC
This sequence comes from Dehalococcoidales bacterium, assembly GCA_028718465.1. Next base: position 9 of record JAQULX010000158.1, read on the forward strand.
AGTTGCTCGGAATCAGGATGCTGGGTAGCCATCAATCAGATAGTCTTGTTTTCACCCTCGAACCGCTTTTCGTTGATCTGCTTATCGTCAGCGATTACCTGGTGTCCAAGCCGCAGGTCGCGCTTTACCAGGGCTTCAATTGAGCGCCCCAGCGCTTTCTGCACCATGTTGCCCATTTCTTGGACTTCATATTTATCATCACGCAATAGTTCAAGAAAGGCGGTCCTGTTTTCCATATTATTACTCCTTTAGAAACCTGATGGCTGTATCGGCATCCAGGTGTCTTGCCTGGCTATCGAAGTTCAGGCGTTTTTGGCGGCGATGCTCTCCAGCATATTCGCGAAGACCTCGCATCCATCGATAGCCGATTCCATGTGCTTGTAAACCTCGCGCCACTTGATTATGGAGGTAATGTCATCCGGGTTGTCAAAGAGTTCGACCAGGGCGTTCCGGTAAATAACGTCTCCGGAATTCTCGATTTGATTTACAGCCACGCACCTGTTGTGAAGCCCGGGTTCGCGGGTTTTGCTGAACAGGACCAATATGCCGCCTTCCACTTCCTGTACGGCCTGTAAAATAAGATCGCAAAATTCCCTGGCCCTGGCGGTTGGGCTTTCTATTTGGTATAAATAAAGCGTATCGGCAACTGAATGGATACGGTCGGCGATATCATCCATTGAGTTGGCCAGCATGACAATATCTTCTCTGTCAAACGGAGTAATGAAGGAACGGTGCACAAGCTTGTTTATGTTATGGGTAATAGCATCTCCATCCTGTTCCATATCAGCTAATATGCTGGTCATTTCCTTGATGTTTTGCCAGATGTTGACCATATTCTTCAACTGCTGGGCCATCTTGACCAGGTTTTCCGCCTCTTGCTGGAAAAGGGCGTAGAACTCCCTTTCTTTAGATCCCACAGACAATTTAGGCATTGACATTGCTCCTGGTAATTACCATACAGAACATTGTAATCGAGGCCTGACGGATAGTCAAACACGCCGGACAGGGCTTGTGATGTTCAACGGACAGGAAATCCGTGTGTATCGGATAATGCCTTGCGTCACCTTCCATCCTCATGCTGAAGGTGACATAAGCATTTCTTCACCCCGCGTAACTAGTGGACGGAGAGAGGGAAAGGTGAGGGGCAATAACCTTCATCTTCCCTGTATTCATGTGCTGGTGTTAGAATATCTTGTATGAAGCGCTCTCTGCAAATTCTATCGGGTATCACTGGGGGTTTTATCCTGGCCTTTATCGGCGCATCCGGCTACCTGGGTTATTCATTAACCAAAATCGAGCGGGTGCCTCTTGAAGGAAATCCGGCCCGGCTCGGATTGACCTGGGAAGACGTCTCGTTTTACAGCGCGGATGACAATTTGGTTATCAAAGGATGGCTCCTGCCGGCAGAAAACAGCCGGCGGATAGTGATCATGGTACACGGCGAAAGCTATCATCGGGACGAGCCTGAAATTAAAATGCTGGAGATAGCCGCCGCTCTGGTGAAAAGGGACTATAATGTTTTGATGTTCGACCTGAGAGGCCATGGGGAATCAGAGGGTGACCGGATTACCGGGGGCTATTTGGAAAAAAGAGACCTTCTCGGGGCGGTGGGGTATGTCCGCCAGCGGGGTTACTCCGGCATCGGTGTCCTGGGATTTTCCCTTGGAGCAGCAACAGCGGTCCTGGCGGCTGCGGAGAACAACGATATCGATGCCGTGGCTGCCGACAGCGCTTTTGCCGATTTGAACGATATTATAGAGTCCGAATATAAAAACCGCACCAGCGCTCCCACTATCTTCCTCAGTCCAATTCTCTTTATGATCAAGTTGATGTACGGAATAGACTTTACCGCCATCAAGCCCGTGGAGTCAGTCCGGGAGATCGCGCCCAGACCGGTTTTTATTATTCACGGAGAACAGGATGAGCGGATACCGGCATCTCACGGCGAGCGATTGTATAATGCTGCCGTGAAAGATAGTTCGTCACTGTGGGTTGTTCCCGGGTCGAAGCACTGTAAAGCCTATCAAGACTACCCTGAGGAATATATCGAGAGGTTGGATGAATTTCTGGATGCCGCTTTAAGATAATGAGCAGTGAGCCGGTTATTGCACTTGACAACCGGCAGGGGTATTAGTTTAATTAACTCATATTACGGCATAAGTAAGTTCTAATCTCAAAGGACCATGAGCCATGGCCGGCTGAACCCCGGCCGAGCTGACCCCGGTCACCTTACCTTCTTGCACAGGCCGTGGGTGACCCGGCCCTGGCTACCATAGTAAGGTAAGTAATTAATATTACTTTTATAATGTGCAGTAAACAGGGTATTCCATAGTTAACATTCCGGCCGCTAATGGCTGTTAATAATGATGCAGGAGCAGAGGATGATGGCTAGCGTATTTGATCGGCCCGATAATTGGAATCAAATGACTCCCGAACAAAAACGGGAACACAGGTTTGCCTGGCTGGCGGATTCAGTCGGTAAAATAAATTTCGTCAGCCCGGAGGCGGAGAAGAGCTATAAAACAAGGTTACAGCGGATGATAGACGCCTTCAGGGTCCGGGAGCCCGACAGGGTGCCGGTATCGTTCAATCCCGGGGCGATGCCGTATTTCGCCGGCGGGATGGACTATTACACTGCGATCTATAACTATGAAAAAGCCATCGAAGCTTTTGCTCGATTCAATGCCGAACACGCTCCGGACCTGGACAATTATTTTGTTCCCACTAATCTGATCCCGGCCAGGGTTTACGATATTCTTGGTTACAGGATGTATCAGTGGCCGGGAGGCGGAATACCGAAGACCAGCACCGGATTTCAATTTGTCGAAGGCGAGTATATGAAAGCCGACGAATACGATATATTTATGAAAAACCCCTCGGACTACTGGATGCGGACTTACCTGCCCCGTATATTCTCGGCGTTCGAACCGTTTCGCAGCTTCGGTTCCCTGACTGATATCGTGGAAGTCCCCACCCACAATTTATTGCCCCTGGCCAATCCGGACGTGCAGGCTGTTTTTCAGAAGCTGATCGATGCCGGTAAAGACCTGGCCGGTTATATCAAAGTCACCAGCGACTTTATCCGGCAAGTCCAGGAAAAGGGTTACGTGGTGCTTAACCGTGGTGAATTAGCCAAAGCCCCGTTCGATACCATAGGAGATACATTAAGAGGCACTCAAGGGATTATGAAGGATATGTACCGGCAGCCCGCAAAATTGCTGGAGGCCCTGGATGTGGTTGCCGATATGACTATTCGCCAAATTCTGACTTCACCGGCATCAGCCAGAAACCTGAAGGTATTCTTCCCTCTTCACAAAGGGGCGGACGGCTGGATGTCGCAAAAGCAATTCGAAACTTTCTACTGGCCTCCTTTGAAAAAGGTTATCGATGCCTTTATCAATGAAGGGTATCAGCCGACGCTGTTCGTGGAAGGCAGTTATAACACCAGGCTGGAAAGCATCACCGATTTCCCCAGGGGTTCGGTACACTGGTTATTAGACCGCACCGACATGGCTAAGGCGAAAAAGGTACTGGGAGACAAATTCAGCATCGAAGGCAACGTGCCGACGTCTCTGATCGTTACCGGTACTCCTCAAGATGTCAAGGAATACTGCCGGAACCTGATTGAAATCTGCGCGCCCGGCGGCGGCTATATCCTGGCAGCCGGTGCGTCCATGGATACACCCAAAATCGAGAACCTGCGTGCCATGGTGGAAGCAGCCAGGGAATACGGCGTATACCGTAGATAAATCCGGAATAAAAGGTGTAGTTTTAAGTGGCCGCAATCCGTGAATACAATTCGAAAAAAGATAAAAAGGCCGTGATTGACCTTATCAAAGAGCTTCAGGATGCCGAAAAAACTTTTGATCCCAGGATTCCCACTGGCGCCGAGGTTGCCGTGCCGTATTTTGCGTGGATGATGAAGCGGTGTCGAAAATATTCCGGAAAGTTATTCATTGCTGAAGATGATGGCAATGTCATTGGATTTATCTCAGTGTTAGGTCGGGTGAAATACACCGACCCTGATGATTACCCGCATGAATACGCTCTTATAGAAGAATTAGTTGTGCGTGCGCCATATCGCGGGAGAGGATTGGGACGTCAATTATTATCAAAAGCTGAAGAGTATGTCAGAGGAATCGGTAGCCTGAGCCTTCAACTGGAAGTAACAGCCGCCAATTCGCAGGCACGGAGATTATACAAAAGTGCAGGCTTTCAGGAAGCCTGGATAGAGCTAGAGAAGAAGCTGGATTAAATGGACTCCGCTGCGCAATACGGGGCTTCTGAAAAATGAGGATTTGCAGCCGGTTGAAAATAATGGCGCTGTGCATTGAAAGACTGGCCTGCCGGAAGATTTTGTGTGGCTAACTTTACATAAGAGCTGGTTAGCTGATTCCAGGCAGGTATGCCTGACATCCCGGCAAATGGCGCACCCCGCGTCAATATCACTGGTCTATAGCCGCTCTCATTTCTCTTACAAAGGCCTTTAACCTGTTTAGACTGGCATCTTCTTTTATTAACTGGATTAACCTGCTGCCGACAATCACCCCATCCGCGAGCCGGGTCACCTGTCGGGCTTGTTCCGGAGTAGAGATGCCGAAGCCGACGCAAAGCGGCTTCGGGGTTGCCTGGCGGACCCGGGAGATGAAGGCTTCCGTTCCCGGAGGTAATTCATTGCGGGCGCCGGTTACCCCGGCGACGGACACCAGGTATATAAATCCCCGTGATTTCCGGGCGACTATCCGGATGCGTTCAGCGGTGCTGGTGGGGGAGAGCAAGTATATCAGGTCCAGTCCGCTCTCCCCGGCGGCGCATTCCAGCGGTTCACCTTCCTCAGGAGGCAGGTCGGGGATAATCAGTCCGTCCACGCCTGATTCAATGCAGGCATGACAAAAATTGTCCAATCCGTAGCTGAGGACCGGATTGTAATAGGTCATGAAGACCATCGGCGCTTCGGTCTTTTCTCTCAGGCTGCGGGCCATATTCAGGCAGGTCTCGGTGTTGGTCCCTTTTTGCAGCGCCTGGTAGCTGGATTCCTGGATAGTAGCTCCATCAGCTAAAGGATCAGAAAAAGGAATTCCCAGCTCGATGATGTCGGCGCCGTTTTCAACTAACAGCGGTACCGCTTTTAAAGTGGTTTCCCGGTCAGGATAACCGGCTGTAATATACGGGATCAGGGCTTTGTGCCCGGCTTTTTGAAAAACTGATGCTATCCGGCTCATTGATTTGCCCCCAGTGCATTCATTACGATTTGCAGGTCTTTGTCTCCTCTCCCGGAGAGATTAATAATGATGGTCTGGTCCTTATTATAAGTCCCGGCTATTTTGGATGTATAAGCTATCGCGTGGGATGATTCCAGTGCCGGGATTATCCCTTCCACGCGGGACAGGACCTGGAATCCTTCCAGTGCTTCTGCGTCCGTAATACTGACATAAGAAGCCCGTCCGGTATTCTTCAAATAAGAATGTTCCGGGCCGACTCCGGGGTAGTCCAGTCCGGCGGAGATGCTGTAGGCTTCCTGAATCTGCCCGTACCTGTCCTGGAGGACATATGTCCTGGCGCCGTGCAGAACTCCTGTTCGTCCGGCTACCAGCGGAGCGGCATGCTGGCCGCTGTTCAATCCCCGCCCCGCCGCCTCCACCCCGATCAGCCTGACATTCCGGTCTTCCAGAAAGGCGTTGAAGATGCCCATCGCGTTGCTGCCGCCCCCCACGCAGGCGATAACACAGTCCGGTAGTTTACCGGTCTTTTCCAGTATCTGACTGCGCGTTTCTTTTCCTATTATCGACTGAAAGTCCTTGACCAGGGAGGGGTAGGGGTGAGGGCCGACCACCGAACCGAAAATATAATAGGTGTTTTCGCAGTTAGTTACCCAGTCCCGGATGGCTTCGTTAACGGCGTCTTTTAATGTCCGGCTGCCGCTGGTTACCGGCACTACTCTGGCTCCCAGCAGTTTCATCCGGAAGACGTTCGGTGCCTGGCGGCGGATATCTTCTTCCCCCATATAAATGACACACTCCATGCCCAGCATGGCGCAGACCGCTGAGGTGGCTACACCATGCTGCCCGGCCCCGGTTTCCGCGATAATCCTTTTTTTCCCCATTTTTCTGGCCAGCAGTCCCTGTCCTAAAGCATTATTTATTTTATGGGCGCCGGTATGGGCCAGGTCTTCTCTTTTTAGATAGATTTGCGCCCCGCCGAACTGCCTGGAAAGCCCTTCAGCCTGAAAAAGAGGGGTTGGCCGGCCGATATAGCTCCGGCAGAGCGACTCGAATTCCTGCCAGAAACCGGTATCAGTCCTTACATTATTGTAAGCTTCAGCCAACTGGTCCAGGGCCGGGACCAGTGTTTCCGGAACGAACCGCCCGCCGAATTCCCCGAAATATCCCTTTTGGTCCGCTAACATATCTGCCTCCTGTCAAGACCGCCTATTCTAATTATATCTTTAACCCTCTGATCTCCTGTATCAAATCTTTAAACTGCTCGGGATACAGGGATTGCTGTCCGTCCGAAACGGCATGGGAGGGATCGTGATGCACTTCTACTATCAGTCCGTCCGCCCCTACCGCCACCGCCGCCCGGGAGAGCGGAATGACATATTCCCGCCTTCCGGCAGCATGACTGGGATCGACCAGTACCGGTAAATGACTGGCTTCTTTGATGGCGGGTATGGCACTGATATCCAGT
>JAQULX010000159.1 GCA_028718465.1 Dehalococcoidales bacterium
ACTTTCAAATAGATATATCAGCCTCACAGCCTGGAATATCGATTATGACTTGCGGTTATATTTGGCGGAATAGGTCGTATTGCGATAATTATAACTTTACTGATAGAAATGTACAAGTTTTAGCATAAGTGGGTCTTTTTGACAATATTTATTTAAGCACCGCAGAATAATTAACGCAAGATTTCGAATTAGGCGGGTATATCCTTAAAATAGCGATAGAAACATATAAATCAGATGGGTTTATGCAGGGGCCTGAGAGACGCGGTGAGTATGGCTCCTGCAACCCCGATTACGGCACAGACGATCACGGCAAGATCATAGCTGCCGGTGGTGTCAAACAGGTAACCGGTTACTACCGGACCAACAGAACCTCCCAGTGTAAAACCGAAGCTGATAGCTCCGAGCAGTATCCCCTGGTACTTCATGCCGAACAGTTCCGCTGTCAAAGGCGCTTCCATGGACGTTGATCCGCCAATGCCGGTGCCGTGGACAACGGCAAAGAGATAAAACATTAAAACGGTGCTGATCGGTACCAGCCAGAACAGCGCCACTGACATCAGGACCATGCCGATGAGTATCACGTTCCGATTGCCGATTCTATCGGCTGTGAGGCCTAGAACGATCCCGGACAGGCTCTGCACTCCCCCGGAAACTGCCAGTACATTAGCTGCGGCAGCAGGTGAAATTCCGAAATCGGTAATTAGCGGTACCAGGTGAATGGTTATCGTAAAAGTGCAGTAGCCGACACAGATGTATATAATCATGGTTACCCAGAATTGCCAGGTGGCTGCTGCCCCCTTCAAATTCAGTCCCCTCCCTCCTGTTGACGGGTCCGCCGGCTTTCCTCCGGTATGACCGTATGGCAGCAGGTCCATTCGAGCCGGGTCGCTCCGGATAAACTGGGCGGCGGCAATCCCGGCTACCATGACTACTGCTCCGATGATAAGGTTAGCAATCCGCCAGTCTGAGAGGGAAATCAGCCAGTTAGATACCGGCGCGAAGGTGATCGTGCCTACCCCGATACCGGCCAGGACGATTCCTGACATCAGTCCCCGTTTCTTGACGAACCATCTGGTGACAGCGGCCATGAGGGAGACGAAGATACCGCCCATTCCCAGGCCTGTTAGCAGACCGTAAAATACATATAATTGCCAGGAGTGGCTGGTAAACGAGACCAGCACTAATCCCAGTCCCAGAAAGAAGCAGCAGATGGTTATGACCAATCTTGAACCAAACTTATCATGAACCCGGCCCATGTAGATGCCCCAGAGTCCCTGTACAATCATTGACAACGTGACAGCCCCTGAGATCAGGGCGCGGCTCCAGCCAAGCTCGGCTTCGATCGGCTTGAAGAAGACTCCGAAGCTGGTCCTGACTCCATATGTCAGCACCATGATAATGAAAGCCAGGATAACAACATTATAACCGTGATAAAAGCGGGACTCGTTTGCAGGCATTAATGACTCTTTTTCAGGATTATTAAACCGAATTGTACCATATCTATCCGGCATTAGCACCGCTTACCCATCAGCAATAAAGTATAATTTGAATTGTAAACATTCTTAAATGGGAGGAGGAAAAGAAATGAAAGTGGAAGTAATTGAAAAAATAGCTGTTCTGATTACTACTGCGTTCGGTCTTGTGGCGGCCCTGGCCTGGAATGAGGCAATACAGACCATATTTCAGGCTATCTTCGGCACGGCAAGCAGTATTCCCGCGATGATAGGATACGCTGTGGTGGTTACGATAATAGCGGTGGCAGTTACTATCTGGATAGCCCGCGTAGCCAGAAGGTCGAAAGAAGAAGGCTGAGTGCTATTATAAATCCGGCTAATCCGCTGCCGGAGCTTCTTCTTGCGTGAAAGGATTTTTTGGTAGTGTGTTAAGTTCATGAAGCGCCGCTTCAGAGCTTTTTTTTAACTCCCGGTCGAAGACCAGCGTTTCTTCATTAACTTTGAGCGCAATGTTGTTGAGACCAAGAACCTGGAGTCCTTTAAGAGAACGTACGCGAGATAATGCGACATAGCCCATGCCTTTTTCAAAACATTTTGAAAGATCAACCTGAGCGGCGTCCAGCGTCATCCCCTGGCTTTTATGCACCGTCAAGGCCCAGGCCAGCCGGAGGGGCACCTGTGATATTTGCGCGAGTATTTTTCCAGCCTCTTCAACACTCCAGGTAGCAGGTTCGGCTGTGATTTCTTTATTATCTTTATTATTCAGCAGAGTGATCACTGGAAATCCGTTTTCATTAAATCCTTTCACTTTGCCCAGCGTACCGTTTACATAGCCCTTTTCGAAATTATTTTTTACAAACATTACCTCAGCGTCTTTTTTTAATACCAGTTTTTCAGGGGCGAGACAGCCCTTTTTCAGGGAACCGGCTATTTCCGAAATCCCGGTTGCATTCATCCGGTATTCGTATTCTTTCCCGGGGAGCCGGCCAAGTTCACGCTGGTTTTCCCAATCGACATTCTGATTATGCGCATAAAGCCTGACAAAACGGCCGGACCGGCTTAGCGGGATCGCAGCGGTACGGCACCGGCGTAAACAGTCTATCACTGTTTCATCTACCGCCGCATTGCGAATGGCACTGAGTATTCTCAGATACTCCTGGTCTCCCTGACGGTGCTGCTCGTGGAGGTAGCAGACTCTTAAGTTCAAATTCTTCCAGGCAGGCGATTTATACACAGCTTGCGGCGTTGGTTCATTGGCCCCGGCAACGGGCGGGAGCTGGAAAAAGTCGCCGCAAAGCACTACCTGCATGCCGCCAAAAGGTTCCCAGTTCCCACGCGCGATCCTGGCTACCTTTTCCAGCAGGTCGAGGCGGTCCGAATCGAGCATGGAGACTTCATCGATAATGAGCGTTTGTGTTTTTTGAAATCGGCGGGCGATTCGTTTTCTCTTTACGATTTCCAGAATTTCCTTATCGGAAGCATCTCGCAGTAATCTGATGCCCGCCCAGGAATGGATGGTTATTCCCTCCATATGTGTTGCTGCAATGCCGGTTGAAGCGGTAATACCTACGCGCACTTTTTGGGATTTGAGGTACTGGATATATTTATTCAAAAGATAGGTTTTGCCGCTGCCGGCGGCTCCGGTGAGATAGACGTTATGCCCGTGTTTAAGTATTCTGAGTGCTTCTTCTTGAGTCATGGCGCGGCAGGTCCCCCGATGACGGTTTTAAGTTTCCCGGCTGTTATTTACATAAAATACACCTAATATGATAAACTTCTTCTGAGCTATCGTCAATGACGGATGCGGACGCGGCAAAGGGTAGGGAATTTTGATTAATGATTAATGAAGGGGGAGAAAGAGCCTGGGTTCCGTGTCGAGCATTGAATGACGGGAGAGGGGCTTTCATCGTGACAGACTGGCATATATTTCAGGCGTCTTATATGGTTCCCATCATGAGGGGGTTATAAAATAGTACCTGCAGCCGGATTTGCCCATAGCCGCTTCTGAATGTGTCAATAGCGCAATGTTGTATCTTCAATACTATGCTTTTCGGAGAAAATCAGTACTTAAGTGATATTGCTTCCTTAACTTTACCTCTCTTATAATGTACATATCTGGCATCTGGATGAGGGATGGTGAGAAGTTGAATATTTCACATAAAGACAAGAAATATTTGGCCGGCGGTAAAACAGGCGACAGGGAATTCAAACTAAAAGATCAGCATGTGCTTACTTCTGACAACAGGCTGTTTATCAAAAATGATAACAACGTTCGATATATTGATTATTCCGATATATCGGGCATCCACTTATTTGTACAAAGAAAATTATTGATAATTTGTGCGGGAATAGCCATTATCGCGGGCACTTTGTTTCTGCAGCGTCTCGACGGTTGGGTTTTCGGAATTCCGGTAGGCAGGATGATCTGGGGCTACGGTAGTGGCGAGTCGTATCTAATTATTGGAATGCTCCTTATGCTGCTTGGCTTCATGTGGAAAACGCTGAGTATCAAGTTCAAAGTGGACAATTCAAGTGATGAACTGGTGCTGTCAGGCGACTGGTCCACCGTGAAATCCCTGGCCAGGTTTGTCAAGGAACGCAGATCCCAGACACATCACGATTCATAATTAAATAATATCCTGAGATTGAATACTCGCCGGGACTAAAGCATTTATCCTGCTGATCATATTTCCCAGCGAGTATTTTTTATTCTGGAGGATCCCGCCTTATCCGGCGAATGACAGGTCTGCGTCATATCACCGAATGCCCCCATGGTCCCACCCGAACCCTGCGTGGTTATCGACATCAAATCAAAGCGGCGGCCTGCGGCGTCTGAGTTCAGGTCTGCCCTGAAATCCTATACGTATACCGGGCACTATAATAAGGATTCCCGCCTGGGGTAACGTTTGACATTTATTCATTGCTGTGACATCATATTAGCGTTAGATTATGTTTAATAGTACTAATACAAACAATACGATTATCCCGTACAATAGCTCTGACCGGAATTCCCAATGTATTTGCTCAAAACCTTGCTTATGATTTGCTTACTTGTGCCAAGCCGGCCGTCTTTATATTTATAATCAAGGAGAATGAGATTTGAAAACAGTAAATCTGACCATCAACGGCATCAAACGTGAGTTTACCGTCGACCCTGACATGGTTCTTATCGATCTTCTGAGGGAGAAGCTGGACCTTACCGGCGCCAAGCAGTCCTGCGACCGGAAAGGCCAGTGCGGGGCCTGCACCGTCATTGTCAACGGCAAGGCTGTCCGCTCCTGTCTCCAGAAGGTCGAGAAACTGGACAATGCCGAGGTAATTACGGTGGAAGGTTTGGGAACACCCGAGAATCCGCACCTGATCCAGGAAGCATTTGTGCTGACAGGGGCCATCCAGTGCGGTTTCTGTACACCCGGCATGATCCTGGCTACCAAAGCGCTTCTCGACCAGAACCCGGACCCCGATCTCAATGCCATCAAAAAGGCCCTGGCGCGCAACCTGTGCCGCTGCACCGGCTACCGGAAAATAGTCGATGCGGTCCGGCTGGCCGCCCGTTTCTTGCGGAACGAGACAACTCCGGAAAAGGTACGTCAGTCTCTGGGAGATAAAACCTTCGGGGTCTCGCATCCGCGTTCCTCTTCAATCCTTAAAGCAACCGGTTTAGCAAAATTTTCTAACGATATTAAAGTGCCCGGCGCACTGGAGTTAGCCGTAGTCCACAGCACAAAGTTTCATGCTAAAATCAAGTCCATAAATATGAAAGAGGCCGAGAAGATGCCCGGTGTGGTCGGCATTATGATAGCTGAAGATATCAAAGGGACCAACCATATCAGGATGGTCGGGGCGGACCAGCCGGTCCTTTGTGAAGATGTGGTCAGGACGCTGGGCGATCCCATTGCTATTGTGGCAGCCAAGACCCGCGATCAGGCCCGGGCTGCCGCTGCCGCGGTTAAAGTGGAATATGAAGATTTACCGGTCATGATGACTCCTGAAGAGGCCATGGCTGAAGGCGCTTATCAGATTCATCCGCATTCCCCTAATCTGTGTTACGTTCAGCCGCAGGTTAAAGGGGATGCTGAAAAAGCCTTAGCCATGTCCGCTGCGATGGTTGAGGCTACATTCACAACTCAAATGAACCATCAGGCTGCGCTGGAGCCGGAAAACTGTCTGGCCTATTTCGAGGGCGACCAGTTGATAGTTATCGGCCGCAGCATCATGATACATGGCCACGCCGGCATGATAAGCGAAGCCGTTGGCTGGAAAAATGTGCGTGTTAAAGAGCCTTTTGTGGGCGGCCATTTTGGTATTGCGCTTACTATCAGTACCCTGGGCATTCCCGCCGCGGCCGCTGTCCATTTTAAACAGGCTGCGCGCTACCAACCCAGCCTGGCTGAATCCATGCAGGTCACCTCCAAGAGGCATCCATTCACAATGAAGGTTAAACTTGGCGCGGATGCTCAGGGCCGCCTGACTGCTTATACCAACGAATTTGTGATTGATAAAGGGGCTTACTTTTTGTCGGGTCCGGTGATTCCAATTCGCAGCCTTCAGATGCTGTCAGGCTCGTATAATATACCTGATGTCTACGCCAAGGCCGCTCTTTCTTATACCAATAATGCCAGCGGTGGGGCTGCCCGGGGGGCCGGACCGCCCCAGGTGGCGGTAGCACTGGAATGCGCTATGGATATGCTGGCGGAAAAACTCAATGTCGACCCGCTGGAATTCCGCAAGATGAACTCTTTGAAAATAGGGGAAACCCTGTCTGTCGGAAAGGCGGCCGAACAATGGCCTTTCCCCGAGCTTTGTGACGCAATCCGGCCGGCTTACGAGAAGGCCAAGAAAGAAGCCGCGGCTCAAAAGCAGGGCGATATCAAGCGCGGCGTAGGGATAGCGGCCTATTCTTTCGGGGTTGCTGAATGGGGAGACAACGCCCAGGTATCTGTTGAAGTGGATAAGGACGGGGGCGTAACCGTTTATGGAGCGGTGGCTGATCCGGGAGAAGGCAATGAGAGCATGCTAAAGCAGATTGCCGCCACAATGCTGGAACTGCCTCTGAACAAGGTGCGTATATACACCCGCGATATGGACAAGACCACGCATACCGGCGCTGCGGGCGGGAGCCGCATTACCTATATGTGCGGTGGAGCGCTGGTGAATGCCGTCGAACAGTTGCGTAAGGCACTGAAAGAAAGCGGGGCGGAGACTC
>JAQULX010000160.1 GCA_028718465.1 Dehalococcoidales bacterium
CCAGATTCGGGCATGTGTAATTTTCCTCCTAATATATTTTAGTTTTCACTACTTCATTGTATAGCAAAAATAATCCGGCAATATGCGAGAATTGTTTCCAACATTGCGGATCAATTGCCCCTGCTAATCAGTTCATTTCTTAAAGCGGCTAACCGGCTGCGGGTACTGCCGTCCAGTATTTTTCCGCCGACCCTGGCGATGATTCCTCCGATGATGTCCGGATCAACTCTTTCAGAGAGTATGATTTTCTTGCCGGTAATCTCTCCAAGCCGCTGTGCCATTTCAACTCTCTCACCTTCAGCGAGAGGAATGGCGGTGGTTATCTCGGCCTTTTCAATGCCCCGATGTTCATCAACCATGTCTTGAAACCTGGAATATACATCTTTTATCAACCCGAAATTGCCCTCGTTGGTAAGTATAAAAGCCAGGTTCAATGCTTTCCGGCCGACTCCCTGGAGTTGTTTCTCCAGTAATTCGGACTTATCTTCAAATGGAAACCGGGGATTTTCCATTACTACCACGAATTCTTCGTTCTGTGCCAGAATGGCAATTCTTTGCAGATCGCTCTGCCATTTATCGATTTCCATATTCTCCAGGGCGATTTCAAAAGCGGCCTGGGAGAAGCGTTTTGCCTGTAATGTACTTTCTGCCAACTTTTACTCCGTTGTATTATCCCTTATTTAATGTCCGGCTTTCTCTCAGTACTTTGTCAATAAGCTCTTTGTGGGACTGTTTATCCAGAGATTCCCCGATGACTTTGCCTGCGGCAATGATAGTCAAATCGGCAAACTCCTGCCGCAGCTCATCGATAGCCTGATCGCGTTCAGCTTTAACAGCCTGGCGGGCCTGTTCGATGATAGCTTCGGCATCTTTGCGGGCCAGATCCTGGGCTCTAGCCCGGATATCATCGCTGGTCTGGGTAGCCCGGGCAATGATCTCCTGACCCTGTATAGCAGCCGCTTGAAGCTGTTTCTTGACTTCTTCTCCGGCATTCAGGGACTGGTCTTTGACCGCTTCCGCCTGCTCCAGGCTTTCCTATACCCTTTTAGAGCGTTCATCAATCATCTTCAGCAACGGCTTGTAGGCTACGAAAATAAGCAAACCGAACAAAATCAGAAAGCTTATTATCTGCGATATAAGGACCGGCAAATTTATTCCTAATTGTCCCAACTTGTCCTCCTGTCTCCCAATACAGGCGATCCGGATGTAAATAGCTCCAAATATTAACAGGCGCTTATCTCAATCCGTTTCTTGAGAATCCTATTTATTTAACCAGCTACAAACAAGATGATAATGGCGATGACCAGTGCATAAATAGCTACGGCTTCAGCCAGGGCGACGGTGATGATCATATTGGTGAAGATAGGTCCCCGGGCATCAGGATTGCGTCCGATGGCCTGCAAAGCTCCTGCCGCCAGGATGCCGATACCGATGCCAGGCCCGATCGCTCCCAGGCCCATACATAAACCAGCAGCTAATAGTTGAAAAGTTTCCGCTGTCATTACAAGATCCCCCTTTAATATTAGTCAATTTTCAGATAGATCCGTAATTTAATGTTGCTCATCCCCATGCTTCTCTATCGCCATATTCATCCACACCAGAGTCAAACCACCAAAAATCAGAGCTTGCAGGAACCCGAAAAACAGCTCCATCCCGTATATGACGGACCCCAGAATCAGAGGGGCCAGGAAAGCTACCACCAGAATCAGGACTTCTCCCGCTGTCATGTTGCCAAAAAGACGGAAGGTGAAGCTCACCAGTCGGATTATTTCGCTGACACCTTCCAGTATTCCCACAAAAACATCTATTACCCCGAAAATAATATCGCCGAAGGCTGTC
Organism: Dehalococcoidales bacterium; assembly: GCA_028718465.1. The sequence continues at coordinate 1,840 of JAQULX010000160.1, forward strand.
TTGATCTTACCCTTGAAAAGATTGACCAATCCGGCTCCCAGGCGCTTGAAATTCAAAAACTTCTTCATATATGGCAGAAAACCGTTGGCCTTTAAACCGAAAGTCTCAATTGAAATCCAGGCGAATATAGCCAGGGCTAAAGGCACATTGATATCGGTATTGGCTGCCCTGAGCAGAGGCACGTGATGCCCCTCCTCACCAATGACCCATAAGGCATCACCATAGAAAGGCAGGAGCCCCAGCCAGGCGTTGGTAATCACGAAGAGAAATATGGTAGCCACGAAGGGGAAAAAACGGCGGCCGTTTGTCTCCCCGGCTACGCTGTTACAGAAGTCCAGGAGGGCTCCGTAAATGAACTCCATGACCTTTTGTAGACCGGAAGGCACGATTTTGGGCTTTCTGAAAGCCAGAAAAGATACCACTACCAGGATAAGGATAGTAATCCAGGCGGTGATCATGGTATTGGTGATCGGGAATCCGCCGACGCGGGCGATAACGCCGGGGGCCAGCACAGGCACCGGTTTTTCGACGTGCAGCCAGTCAGGACCTGAATTGACAACTGGCGCTAACACGGGGAACTGTTCAGCGAGGCTTTGGCCGATAGGGCCGGTGATGATGCCGAATAACATTAACAACAGGAGAACAACTGTAATTCCAATGAGTACCGGGAAAGAACAACCCAATATTCTTTTCTTTGACACCGGTTATCTCCTCTCCCGCTTGTTGTCCGGCTTTTTCTCTGATTTATATTCTTTCATAAAAGGTATCAGCATTTGGTAAACCCCCCAAAAGGCAGCTACCAGACCCAGCACCAGTCCCAATAACACAAATACAGGTTCAGAATCCAGCTTTCGATCCAGCCATAGTCCTCCCATCACGCCGCCCACGATACAGGCGCTTATATAAAACCCTACACCTATTAGCCGAGCAGCCGTTCCCCATTTTTCCATTTTAAATCCGGAAATCAGTTGCGATTGTCCGTTGGCAGGTCGAATAGGATTGTAAAAACATCGCAAGAATATAAGCTGGTCAATCTCCAGCTTCTATTATGGTCTCCTTTCTTTTCGATTTTATTAATCAAAGAGTTCCGGATAATCGCCCTGAAACCCACTCAGATAGTCATGCATGTCCAGAACATCATCCGAAGTTATTATGACGTCTTTGAATTTTTCGGTTTCAGTTTCCATCAGGTCCGAGAGGCCTTCTACTGGAGACGGACCCCCTGGAGTTGGTTCCGTATATCCCTCCTCATCGATTAGAGCTGCCAGCAGTGATTGTGAATGACAGGCGCTGCAACTAATCTGGAGTACCCACATTTCCTCTTCGTGACCCAGGATATTTATATCTTCTTTGTTAAATAGTCTTCCACAGACTTTACATTTGGATAAGTTTGATGAACACTTTAACTGCTTTATAAGGTTCTCTTCAGACAACCTTAGCTCCAATCCGGGAGGTTTAAGATTTACGCTTGTCGAAGTCCTCCAAATCAAGAGTATTTATGAAATCATAGAAAGCGGACATTTTCTTCATTTCGTCATCACTGACTTTGGTATCGGCATCTTTACCGCTTGAGTCCAGAGCGCCTACCGGCTTCCCGGTCTCTCTATCCAGTAAAATACCCGCTTTATCCAGCACCGATTCTTCCGCAAAGATAGGTACTTCCGCCCTCACGGCCAGCGCCAGTGCATCGCTCGGACGGGAATCAACCTCCATTTGCTCTCCATCAACGCTTAGAAGGATTTTAGCAAAGAAGGTGTCGTTTTTAAGATCGTTAATCACGATAGAGCTTATTGTTGCTCCAAGAGCATCGATCATAGAACACAGCAGATCGTGAGTTAATGGTCTGGGAACACTTACACCCTGCAGCTTTACAGCGATAGCGTCAGCTTCAGAAGGTCCTATCCAAATTGGTAGATATCTCTCTGCGGTTTTTTCTTTCAAAATCACCACTCGCTGGTAATTCATCAGGCTAACTCGAATGCTGTCAACAGTCATTTCAATCATAGCCGTTCCTCCTCTAGTTTCCAACCGCCATGGCAAATTTTACCTTATCCTGAAATGACTGTCAACTTGAGAATACGGGTTTTGGAACGGTCTATTCAGTTCGATCTAGCCGATGGGAGCCTGTTATATTTTTTTTAAAAATTCGGCAATAACCGGGAAATCGCCGCTATATAGAGCCTAAAGCATTATCCTCATTTGCTGCAAGAAGTTGAGCATGTCGGAAATACGCCAGCTTTCTTCCAGCTTGCCGTCTTTTATCAGGAAAAACCCCTGGTTTTTTATAAAGACTTTCTTTCCCGTGGGAGGTATACCCATGTATTCGCCTGTATGAGTACCGTCAAAACGGTATCTGACAGCTACTCTGTCATCCTCTCCTACTATGTCTTCGATGGTAAATTTAAAATCCGGAAATCCTTTGGCAAGGGCTAAGTTATATTGAGAAATTTGCTCCAGGTTCGAGTCCCCCAGAGATCCATGGTCCTTGTAGGTGGCAGAATGATAAGGGCTATTTCGGTAACCATCTTCTTTGAGCAATCTGGCTCCATCATATTCCAAAACACTGCGGACGATTTCTTTATTACTTTCGATAGACATAGCAACTCCTTAAGCTTTTATTCCTAGAAATCGCCGGGATCACTTACCATGTTATGACTACAATCACATTGTGACATTTATCACAATTCGTATCTTATATTACAGCACTATCTTTCCATTTGTCAATGGTTTCCTAATGCTTCCTTAAAGCTTTCCAAAGACATATCTTAACAGGCTCAGAGCGGTCTCTAAAAATACTATTTTCTTCAGGTGCATGTTTTGGCGGCTCAAGTAGCTAAAGAAGCTGCCTACAAGCGTATACTCCGGCCTCACCTGACTACCCGCAATGCCTTTACCAAACAGCAAATACCCAAGACGCTTATCCATGATGCTATCCTGAATCCTCCCATCCATTTCTGGGGCTATGGAGCTATCGATGGGTCAGGATTCGATAAATCAGAATTTAAAAATAGCCGGGCTAACTACCCGGCTATTTTATTTTTCAAACATTAATAAATCAGGACCAGTCCCAGTGCTACCCTATGTGGGACATCCTTAGTGCAGGTGTGAACTCCAATTGGGTAAACCTCCCATTCTGCACGGGCAGCCATCAGATAAGCGTCCATCCCCCAGCTTTCCATCGAATATCTGGCTCTTAACCCCATCCGACACCCCTGGCCCGTTAAAACGCTGCATTCCTGGTCCGGGCAATAACGGGTTTTGCATGGGCCGTCAGCTAGTCCCGTTGCCAGGTGATATCCGGCACGAAATGCTTCTGTCTCTAACCTGGTAATTAATTTATGACTGCCGAATTTATCTTTACCCACCGGAGAATCATTGAAATTGTTGGGAAAGAGATTGCCGGGATATTTTGTGATAACAAAGATGCCGTAACGGTAGTTTTGCACGATCCTTCTGACCATATCTATGTCAGGTGTGTGGGGAGGACAGTTTCCGTTAGTTCCATAAAGCGGGCACTTCGGATTCATGCATTTAGCGCGCACACGCTCATCTATTATTACCTTGTCCGTAGTAATAATCTTGGCATCGGTTGCTCCCAGGTCAAGTGCACTTTTCCGAAACATTTCCATATCTTTCTGTAAGGTTTCTGTAGGAATTTCTGCGGCTATTTTTCTGACCATTCCAGCCTCCTCGATTAAATCGATAACTACTTTTAACATAAATCTATCTGGTTCAGCAAGGAGCTAATTTTTCCTAGAATGGAAAATTATTATCAGAATAATGCTTATAGTTATCAATGATCTGATATGCAAATATTTTTAGAATCAAAAACTTGAAAGTTCAAGCCCCCCATACCTTAAAATAAGATTAGATATAAAATCATTGGAGGATGTGGGGTGGGGTATTTGCTTTAAAGCTGTTATATTTGGTATCCTGTTAAATTGAATATAGTTTAATCGAGGGACCAGGATAAACCCTGGATACCGGCTGAATTAAGGATGGGGCAATGCCGGCTAAAGCTTTTATATTAATTGAAACCGCTGCCGGTAGGAACAAAGAGATTCTAAATAGCATCAGGCAGCTCAAGGGGGTGACGTCAATAGACTACGTCACGGGCCCTTATGATATTATTGCTATAATCGAGGCGGATAATTTAAATGAAATTGGAGATCTGGTAACCAAAGAGATACATCCCATTTCCGGAATCGTCCGCACTACCACCTGCCTGTCCTTGAAAACCGATTAAGAGGCAACTGCCTTCATTTACTTTTCTCCCCCGGAAAGAAGGAGAGCCTGCAAAGTGAGCATACAGATAGCTACGAGCTTGCCCTGAATCCCGGCCCTTCGGACTGTCCCTGGATACCTGTTTCAGCCTGTATAAACAAAATGACTTAACGAATTACCGGTCTGTACCAGTCACTTCCTCCAGGCGTCTGATCACCTCGTCGACTGTAAAGTCTGGAGTGGAGGTCCCGCTGGTAACGCCCACTGTCTTTTTCCCTTCAAGCCACTCGGGCTTTATTTCTCCGGCAGTGCCGATTAAATGGGTTTCCGTGATACTGGAACAAATTTCTGCCAGGCGTCTGGTATTAGCGCTGGAATGCCCACCGACTACCAGCATCAGATCGACCTGTCCTGCCAGTTCCACAGAGGCCGCCTGACGCTGACGAACGTCACGGCATATAGTATCAATTATGCGCAGTTCGGCATTTTCATTGAGTGTCAAATCCACCATTTCTTTAACGAAATGAATAAACCTCTCAGGTATCTGCGTGGTCTGCGAGATAATACCAATCTTGTCCGGCAATTTTTGT
>JAQULX010000161.1 GCA_028718465.1 Dehalococcoidales bacterium
TCTCTATTGACGTCATCACCGCCAAGCTAAAACCCAGGGCCCGCCTCACCCTGGAGTCGATTACCCATCTATTCAGCCTGGCGACCTTTGGGCTGGTCATCTGGCAGGTCCTGCTGGAGATACCCTGGGTGATTGAGAACAATATTGTGCATTCCCAGGCCTGGAACATCAATAAAGGCCCTTTTCTGGTCATTATCGCTATTGGCTGTACCTGCCTGGACCTGTTGATACTGAGGGACTTTCTGGTGAAGATAAGGGAGTTGTCCCGTTTGGGAGCCCGCCGGTATCACTGGCTGCTGGTTTTCGGGGTACCCCTGGTTTTGGCGGGTCTGGCCGTAGTGTGGATACAGTCGGACTTATTTGAAATGAGTCTGCCGGTAGTAGGGATGCTGGGGATAGCCGTCTCTCTGCTCCTGTTCTTGAGCGGGATGCCGATAGCCTTTGCCCTGATTCTGGTGAGTGTGATCTTTGTAGCTCACATCAAGGGAGGGGAGATAGCCCTGGGCTTATTGCGGACCGAGCCCTACCGGAATGTAGGCAGTTATAACTGGTCAGTGATGGCCTTCTTTATCCTGATGGGCTACTTCTGTTTCCACGCTCGTTTCGGGGAAGACCTGTACAAGGCGGCCAACCGCTGGTTCGGCCATTTCCGGGGAGGGTTGGCCATGGCCACGGTAGGGGCCTGCGGCGGGCTGGCGGCTATTGTGGGAGATACCATCTCCTGTGTAGCGACCATGTCGGCCATAGCTCTGCCGGAGATGAGGAGGTACGGCTACAATGACCGGCTGTCTACCGGCAGTATCGCCTGTGGAGCGACACTGGGTCCGATCATCCCGCCCAGCGTACCCTTTATAGTGTACGGACTGCTGACCCGGGAATCGATCGGGGACCTCTTCATGGGCGGGATCGTGCCCGGTATCCTGATCATGCTGGCTTTCTTTGCCGTGATAGCCGTCTGGTGCCGGCGGAATCCGGCGATAGGCCCGGCCGCTGACCGCTCCACCTGGCTGCAGCGGGCCTCGACCTTGAAGTCCGGAGGACCGATCCTGATACTGTTTCTGATCGTTATCGGGGGCATCTACCAGGGGATATTCACCCCCACTGAGGGTGGAGCTATCGGGGCCTTCGGAGCCATCGTCCTGGGACTGGTCTGGCGCCGGCTAGGGAGGAGGAGCTTCTCCCTGGCCCTCCTGGATTCAGGGAAGGTCATATCCATGATCTTCATCATGCTGGTGGGAGCGGCCATCTTTACCAAGTTCATGGTCTGGTGCAACCTGACCACCACCATCTCGGACTTCTTCCATGGATTAGGCTGGACCCCGATCCTGATCGTAATCCTGATCGAGCTGATCTTCTTTGTTCTGGGGTTTGTGGTGGATACCCTGGTCTTAACCATGATAGGAGTCCCGATCGTTCATCCGGTGGCGGTGGCACTGGGGTTTGATCCGATCTGGTTTGGGGTGCTGACGGTGGTGGTGATGAATCTGGGGACCATCACGCCTCCGGTAGCCTTAAACCTGTTTGTTCTGAAGGGGTTAAACAAGGAAATCCCGATCGAGACCATCTTCTCCGGGACCCTGCCGTTTGTAATAACGACGATGGTGATGGTCATTTTAATGTTTGCCTTCCCATCTATCATTACCTGGTTACCCTACGCATTAAAATAGCGAATTGTAATCGGAGTATAGTATGCTTTTGGAGCAACATGTAAATAGCAAATTGCTTAACATAAACTAATTAACAGGAGGGAATAATGGACTTAGGTTTAAAAGGCAAGGTAGCGATTGTAACCGGAACCAGCAGTCAGATAGGATATGGAAGAGGCATTGTTCAGGTATTAGCCAGGGAAGGATGTAATATCGTCTCTGTGGATATGGACCTGGATGGAGCTAAAAAGACCGCTGCTGAAGCTGAAACCCTGGGAGTAAAAGCAATGGCTTTAAAAACCGATATCAGAAAAAGAGCCGAAGTTGATGATATGATACAGTCTGCTATCGAGGAATTCGGTAAGATAGATATTCTGATCAATAATGCCGGAGCCAGCTCTCATCCTGGGCCGTTTATCAACAAAACTCAGGCTGAAATTGATGCAGATATCGATATTAATCTTAGAGGGTGCATTAATTGCTGCCAGGCTGTATTGGGACATATGATTTCCCGCAAGAGTGGCAAAATTATCAATGTTTCATCTAACGGGGCCAAGACCGGCGGAGCGGGAGTTGCTGTCTATTGTGCTGCCAAAGCCGGAGTCATGGTATTTACCAAGTCCTTATCAGCAGAAGTGATAAAACAGGGAATCAATGTCAATTCCATCGCCCCGGGTCAGGGAAATACCGGTTTTGCGCTTCAGGCACCTCCCGAACTGCTGGCGCAATTTAGAGAGATGATTCCGATCGGAAGGTCTACCACCCCGGAAGATATTGGAAATATGGCAGCCTTCCTGTCGTCAGATGTTTCTGCCGACGTAGTAGGGCAGACCTACAGTGTTGACGGAGGACTGACGATGTACTAAGGAAAATATTATGTAGCTGTGAGGTATTGAATCAAGCTGTCTGTTGTTGATAAGTATTGTAAGCCGATTTAATTACCTTAATAACATAGTTCCTCAAGGTCTCAGGTTCAAGCACCTCAACCTCATCTCCCCATCCCAGGACCCAGGAGCGAAAATCGGCGTTATCTTTTACTGTTAAGGTAACGATCGACGAGCCGTCTTTTTGTGATTCAGTTACCTGAGAAGGATTCCATACGGATTCCGAGAAAGATCGGCTTAATTGCGGCTTAAAGCGCAGTTTAACGGTTTCGGGGGGCGAATCATCGAAAAGTCCCCAGGCTGCGCTGATGTACTGCATGGCATCGAAATCAGATGGTATTGTATAGGGCGCAGTACTTATGGCTACGTGTTCGATACAGCTTATTTTATAGCTATAAATAGTCTTTTTAAGAACATCACAGGCAATAACAAATCCAGAGTTGCCAGGTGTAGCCGGTTCAATGAAATAAGGTTCAATGATCAATTTGCGTGGTTCCTTTTCCGTTGGTTCATGATATCGTATTATTGCCTGATGTTGAGATATCCAGGCATCTGCCAGTTTGCCTGAAACGAGGATTTGTTTTTTATCCCGGGGTTGCTTTTCCATCCAGTCGATTAAGTTTTGAATCTGTTTTTTAAGCGGTGGTGGAACCACTGAGTTCAGTTTCATTAATGCCGAGGACCGGTGAGGATCATACCAGCGGGAATGACTTTGCATCAAGCGGGCCGCCAGAGCAATGTTCATGGCTTCAGGTATGGTAAAAGGAATTGCCGGCAGTTGATATCCTTCCACTAGTCCGCGCTTGCTGCCCTTAGCCCAGATAGGTACGTGCAATTCCGACTCCAGCGCTTCCAGGTCCCGGTATGCCGTTCTCAGACAAGTAGAACATCTTCGGGCAATTTCTTCCATTTCCAGACCGTCCGGGTATTGCCCTAAAAGGACCTGAATGCTTAACAGCCGCGCTGTACGATCTCTTTTTTCTGAGTGAGCTCCCATATTTTCCTCTCCGGGTTAAAGGGAATCAATGTAACTGTCATGGTGTGCATCTTGTTAAATTACCTGATCCGCAATGGGGAAAATTGCCAGTTTTGACATCATACGTGGCATCATCATATGTGATAATTTTACCAGATGAAAAAGAAAAAAGGAATAAAGTCGAATCCTGAAAGGAGAATTTATGGCTGACTTAACCTTTGACGCTGTAGTGGTCGGTGGCGGTAATAAAGGTATGATTACCGCACTTTATCTGGCGGCTTTTGGTGGTATGAGTGTCGGAGTTTTTGAAGGAAGGCACGAATTGGGAGGAGCCTGGGCATCCGATGATGCTCCGGCTCCTGGATTTATAGGCGATTCACATTGCTCCGGCACCAATTACCTCTATTTTGCGCCCTTGATTGAGGATTTTCCTGATTTCAAGGAGAAAGGCGGTAGATTCATAGAGACCCCTGTTCTCAGTGCTACCATATTTGCTGAGGACCAGGCTTCTTTCGTGATATACGGCCATAGCAAAGATCCCACCGGTGAACTCAGCGCCGGACAAATCTCCAAATTCTCGCAGAAGGATGCCGAAACATGGCTTAAAGAATATCAGGATTACTGGAAGCCGGGTGGCATGCGCGAAGCAGTTTTAACTACCGCCTATAATTTGCCTCCTCTTCCAGGTGAAAAATCGGCTTTCGAGAAGGCATTAGAGCAAAATTCAGGAGGCCAGAAGTATTCGGTATACCATTACCGCCAGGGACAGACCATGATTCAAAATGCACGAGAACAGTGGGAAAGCATTGAAATGCGATCAGACAAAGTGTTTGGTTTTCCCCGGTCAGGCAGGTCCAACCTTACTGGTGTTGGAGATATGTCAACATTACTCTGGGGCCCCGGCGAGGGCTATACCATAATCGGTGGGACACATGCCCCAGCCCATGCCGTGATCAGGATGTTTTTGGAACATGGCGGCAAGTTCTACAGTAAAAGCCCGGTGGCCAAAGTTATAATGGAAAATGGTAAAGCCAGGGGTATCCGCCTGGCAAATGGGTCTGAGGTTGCGGCTCGCAACCTCGTCGTCACCGATGTATCTCCATATCAGCTTTGCTTCGATCTGGTAGGTGGCGAATATATCGATTCACGTATTTTGAAAAAGGTCGCTACCCTGCGGAATGAGCTCTCTTGTATTACCTGGTATACCTGGGCTATTCACAATCGGATAAATTGGAAAGCAGCCGCTTCTAATCCTGACGTCAATGATGCCCAGCGCATCAACCTGGCCTTCAGGGATGATGAATACATGGCCCGGGAAGAAATGATGAACAGGCTGGGAATCACCCCTGAAGAAAGGCATATCATTATCTGGGGACAACCGTCTCTACTGGATGCTACCCGCGCCCCGGCCGGAAAACATACTTTCTGCACCGAGCAGATGATGCCTCCGGCCAACAGGTGGACCGAGAGACAGTGGATGGAATTCAAGAAGAAGAACGCCGAAGATACGATTAAGACGGTGAGCAAGTATGCTACTAACATGAACTGGGAAAATATCATTGGCTTTAACCCGGTTACACCTTATGATACTGCTGCCTTCTCTCCGAATTTTGCGCCGGAAGGCGGTTTTTCCATTGTAGACAATACACCCAGTCAGGCAGGTAGATTCCGACCGATTCCCGAGCTGGCTGACCACCGGATGCCGGGTATACCTAATTTGTATCCTACTGGTGCCGCCTGGCCTCCTGAAGGCGGAGGGCATTGCTGTGCTGGCTATAACTGTTACAAAGCGATAGCCGAGGATTTAGGGCTGGAGAAGCCGTGGGAAAAGAAAGGGCGGCCCTGGTAGCAAGCGAAGGATTGGAGAAGGAGTAAGAAGATGTCAACCTATACCTGTGATGTAGTTGTAATTGGCAGCGGTCCCAACGGTCTTCTGGCGGCGGCCTATCTCAGTAAAGCCGGCCTGAAGACCCTGGTACTGGAGCGCCGGCTGGAATGCGGCGGGGGTCTGGCCACCGAGGAAGTGACCATTCCCGGCTTTCTACATAACACTCATGCCATCTACCATATGATGACGGAGTATGCCCCGGTCTATAAAGACTTCCGGCTGGAGGAGCAGTACGGCATCCGGCACATCCTCCCGGAGATGGTGTGGGCTATTCCGGTCAAAGGGGGCAAGTCGATTGCTTTGTATAGCGATGTAGACAGGACCTGTGAATCGATTGCCCGCTATTCCCGGCATGATGCGGAGACCTACCGGGAGGTCTGTCACAAGTATCAGAGCTATATGGATGAGTTTATAGCCGCGGCAACCTATGTCAAGCCGGTCCCGGCCATGGAGCAGTTGATGGTCTTATCCCAGCATGAGGTAGGCCGGGAGTTGCTGGAGCTGTCCGAGAAGTCACCCAAGGAGCTGATCGACAGCCTGTTTGAGAATGAACAGGTCAAGACCCTGCTGCTGTATCTCACCTGTCACTGGGGGCTGGAGTATGATCTGACCGGCCTGGGCTTTCTGACCGCCCTGTACATCAACCGGGCGACCAGCTACAAGCTGGTAGAGGGAGGCTCGCACATGCTCTTCCAGGCCCTGCAGAAAGCCACCATCGAGAATGGGGGGATGATCTGGGGCAATCGCGATGTGAGGAAGATCATTCTGGAGAATGGGGCCGCCACAGGGGTGCAGACTGAGGATGGGACCATTATCGAAGCCCGGAAGGCCGTCTTGAGTACGGTCAATCCCCATCAGACCTTCTTTGAGTTTATCGGGCGGGAGAAGCTGGAGACCGAGATAGCCCAGAGGCTCGATGATTACCAGTGGGACAAGTGGAGCCTGTTTACCGTTCACCTGGCGCTGGAGACCCCGCCGGTCTTTGCCGACCCGACTGTTGGCGGGGCGGAGATTCACCTGCTGGGTTATGATCAGTACCAGGACCTTATCACCCACTGGGATACTATTCTCCAGGGGGAGATACCGGCCAGGCCGGGCTTTAACGTCTGTTTCCCTAGTTTACACGATCCCTCCCAAGCTCCTCCCGGTAAATGTTCCGGCCTGGTCTCCATGATGGCTCCCTACAATCTGAAAGAGGGTGGAGCAGAAAGATGGTACAGCTACA
>JAQULX010000162.1 GCA_028718465.1 Dehalococcoidales bacterium
GAATGCACACCAAAGCAGTTTGGTGCGTGTCCAAGATCTAGCAACACATTCTTTCATCTTACTTAATCAGGGCAATATTATAGTCTTAGGCTGCCACTATCTGACTGTTTTTAATAGTAGAAGTATGGGCTATACCGACTCAACTGTGAAAAATAGTTTTTGTTTGTTTTCTTAAACAAAGAAGCCATCGAAAATTCTCCAGCATCCACTTACAACTCCTTTATCACGCACATGGGCTTCTGCATGGGGATGGGTGCTATCTGAATTGCAGTCGGTCAAATAGTACAGAAGCACCGGAAGTTATTTTGCTGAAAAGGAATTACCGCCTTTGGGAAAAACCAGCATGATTATTGATACTAGACAAAGAGACAGCATTGATTTCATCGCTCATATTTATTTTTAGCTCGAACACTCATTAGCAGGCAAGGGCAAATATCTTCTCGAAAGTCTACCTATTGAACGCAATGTTGTACCAAAAGAGTGTCGGGCTGCGTAAGCCTTAGGGGATACCGTGACATCTAGGTTTCTTTGAAATCATCAGGGAAAAGCTTCTTCACTTGTTCCCAGTCTTCTTCGGGTATTCTTGAAAAATACTCGTGCAGCTTCGTTCGGAACAAATGACGGTTTTTGACATCCAACTCAAGCAACCGCTTTAGGCCAATCTGTCTCAGTTGCCCGTTTCTTATTGCTGTAATAGTTGAAAAATCCACGACAGATTCCGCGCCGAGCACGGGATTATTATTGAAATAGAAGAATTGTATAGGATCATTTTCAGGTCGATTAATGCCGTTCTCTATTAGGAAGTTGTATTCGGGTGAGTCTTTGGTAAAAGGCATCTTAAATGACAGCGGAGCGACTAAAACAAATGGCCTTCTGGGCTCGTCAATACCTTGGTTATTCTTAAGCCATGTGAGTTCACAGCATTGAGATATGACTACCAGGTAAGCTCTACGTATGGTAGCTTGTGGGACAGTGAATTGATCATTTGTAACCTTGTAAAAAGAGGTGGGAGTATACCAGGTTGGTTCAAGGATATCACCTTGCCGTAGTTGTTCGTTTGCCGGAGTTAAAAACATATTTCACAAGATATCCATATTCTCGGCGATGGCCGGACTTTTCGCTATAGTGGGTTTCGGGTATGCCCTTTTTATTCTCTCCCTGTCGTTCGCTCCAATTGTGGCATATTCTGCTTTGATTTGCGCCTGAGGTGAATCTTCAAGAAGCATTATTCCATTCCTGAGTAGAAAAGATAGGTTGTTTTCGCTAGCCGTTGAAAATGATCCCGTCGAAGTGCTTGCGGATGTGGAGTCTTGGTAGTAGAACCAGCCTTGTTCCATGCTAAGCTTCATGTCTCCACCCCTCAAAAGTCCTATTATCCTTAATGGCGAGTTGCGTTATGCCAGGTTGAACTTGGACTGGTTTCCTATTCAGTTGCCCTTCGCTCATATACACATCGCACCCGCCAGCAATGCTTTCAATCAAAGCTCGACGAAACTTATAATACGCCTGATCATTTGTCCCAAGAAGCATATCTGGATTAAATGGTATGGTTAGTTCAAGCTCTTGGGCGAAATCGTCATAAAGCGTTTTAATTACCTTATACAATGAGTCATCTGGTTTTTCAATTACTAGGCCTAGCTCATCCTTCGCTTCTCTTCGGTTTATTGTGTAATCGTGGCTACCGGATTCGCTACAAAGAAATTGAAGAATCTTCTCCATTTTGTTTTCGTTGTTGATTTGACCAGACAGAAGTTTCCGAGCCAGCATCCTTATTTGACTGCGAGCGCGAAAGGCTTCACCCAGTACCAAAGGGTGGACTTGCTTTGAGAGTTCCTCCAATATGTACCGCATCTCGTCAGGAGGCAAGCGCTCAGCCTTAACGAAATCCAAAAAACCGTTTATAGCCTCGACACTGACAGGGACACGCGCATTAGGCGGTGCTCCTACCGGCAAGGGATTGAGAGGTGTATTCACACTAGGATCAATAGGTCCTAAGGTCGCCTGCTTTGTCATAATAATAGCATCTGCCCCAAGGCAAATAAGAGTACCACCACTATGAGCTTTCATGGGTACGAGGACTTCAAATTTCTTACAGAATTGGCGTATTAGGTTGGCTATGCTCCAGGAAGCAAGCGTCTCTCCGCCTCTAGTATAAAGAATGAGTGTTATGCAGTCTACCTTGGGTCCTATGGCGTCGAGGTGATGGACAAAATAATCGATGACTTCTGAGTGAATTTTGGTTTCTAGCTGCCGTCTATCGCCCGTGATATAAGTTATTACTTTCGATCCTCTTTTTTGCTCTAGTTCTTTGTACAGGGCAATTCGATCAGCTAACATGGCGTCTTTCCCTTTAATAGTCTTTGGGTTAAATCTACAATATAGCGTTAGCTATGTCAAGATTGCATTAAACGATTGCAATAAACGATACTGCATTAAACGAGAACAAGTGCTGCGCGTAGGCGCGTAGTAGTAATGAGTACACTAAAGGTATTCCTTATCTATTCAAAGGTTGTATAATACTCCCATAAGTTATCACATAAGGATGGAATGTTCTATGCCAGCAAGTCCAAGCACTATTCAACAATTGGCAGCCTTAGTAGCCGTAGTTTCGGTGGCCATCATTGGAGTCGCAATAATGCTCATTCCGCCTCTATGGAAAGGCTGCAAAAAAACCTCCGGTTTTCCCCTACAAGAGAGGCGCACTATTTACAAAATCCTAGCTTTAGTTTATGGATTATTTGTTGTTATTCTGTTCATTACCAACTTTATTGGTATTCATGCGCCGTCTTTCATACAGCCAGTAACAAGAATATTCTTGATAGCCATAGTTGTTATCTTTCTTTTCTATGTTGTGGTTCAAAGACTGATATCTTGGATAAAGAAGAGTCGGGAACCTTATCCGGTAGACTATCTTGCCTTCTCTTACCGATTCACCTTAGCTAGCATATTGCTATGCGTGTTCTTCTCCACATTTGCATTATTTGGTGTATCCCAGACCATGCTAGGCATAGAAATTGGCCCCTTTAACCAAGACAACTACAATTGGGGTCGATGGTGGCTGGCAGACGGAATCACCTTTTTTGTCATAGGAATACTTAGCTATGCTTCTATCTTTATTCCTCAAAGGGCTGCAAGGCCAGTCCCTAATTATAGTTCCAACAGAACCCCTAGAGCCTTGTGGGTTGTTTTTGGAGCGGCATTGTGTTTGTTGATCGGTAGTCTATTTGCAATGTCTCAGCAATACACCACTAGGGAATCTTTCATCAATAACCTTCTTTCAATGCCATTGGATGTCGAGGCCTCAGTTAGCATAAGCGGGACGCAGTTCAAGGTGGTAAATCAGAGCGATTTTGATTGGAAAAACATTACAATCACTCTAAATGGTGAGGAATTATCCTCTGGATATTTCTTGACCTTACCATCACTAAAGAAAAATGAAGCACACACGGTAGATTTGACTGAGTTTTCTGATAATGCTGGGCGTCGATTCAACTTATCGACTACCAAGCCTCTCCGATTTTCAATAGGGTTACAAAATAGCATTGGGCAATCTGGTAGTCGCTACGGTGTCCTAACAAGATTCCCATAATAGGCAACCCCTTCTAGCTTTGAACTACAAAAGCCGATGGCTCTGTGAATAGAAGAAAGGGAAAGAGACAACATACTTCTATGTTGTGTGATTGTTGAGTGACTAAAGCTTGTTGTGACCAAAGAAGAAGTGCAATACATATCTACTATATCTACACCATATAGGTAAGTATATTCTATGTGCTATTTAGATCCCCAAAATGTGGCTTAATCAATTCGTGTTGTCTTTCCATCATTCCAGGTTATTTCAATCTCACGAATGACATTATCCTCTGGTGTACCCTTTATCTGTCCCGAGTAGCGGTGCCCAATAATCACATCTTCCTCATTGCCGTCTTGTGGTTCAAAGAACTTTAGTCCATAGTCCGTTTCAAAGGCCACGATGGCATGGCCGACGTCGCTGTTCACAAAGCTAATGATTACGTAACCACACCTTATGCTTCTTTCAGTGGCAGCATCATATACCTCTTGGGCGAAGTCAGCGCAGACATACTCATCTTCCCGGTACTGACGCCTCCAGGATCTAATATCCGCGAGAAACATTTTAACACCTAGCAGTAAAGGATTACTCAATTCTTCTTGGTGGTCTGCCGTAGACTCACTCTGAGCTTCTTTTATTTGCGTTGGGCTGTTGGGCCAAACGACATTAATAAATAAATTGCCTTTTCTGCTTTTACATTCGAGATTAAGGCATTCGTGTTTGTTATTTGCTTCATTGTAGAAGAGTGAGATTTTGCCACATTGAGGGCATGCTTCCAATTTTACAGGCTGTTTCGCTGTATTCTCTGGCTTCGGTTCTGATTTCCTATCGTTCTGTTCCCGTTTCTTCTTTAAACCCTCGGCTACTTTTAATATATCTACGGCACCTAATTCAAAATTGGGCTTAGTAATATCAGTATTATGAGAACAGTTATTGCAGATATCTAGATTCCTCTTGTCCCGATAAACGCACCACTCACAATTTTCGTACAGCATACAGATGCCTGCCTTACTCAGATATTCTTAAGCAATCGATCCCGGACTATTCTTCACCGTCATAATCGATTTTGCTCCCATCATCCGCATCCTCAATATTGCCGTCCTCTTCCTCATCTATAACTGGCCGTTCCTGAGAAGCTGACCTACTCTTTTTCCACTCGTAATATCGATCAATTATTTTTTCAGTCTCAACGGAAATCAAGACATTACATCCAGGATAATAATAATCTATCCTGTGAACGTCTTTTCCATTTGGTCTTGGAGTCCCCGATGCTTTAACTAAACACACAGTGTGGTGGTTTTGAAATTTATGCCTGCCTGACATAGTTGGTCTTATTTCACCTCTATGTCGAAAAATTATTTCAGCAGCATATGGTAACAAGCCGGTTTCTTCAGTAAGTTCCCGAAATGCTGCTATGAATCTACTTTCACCTCTTTCAGCACCGCCACCAGGTAATTCGAACTTTCCATGTCGTCCGGCTGTTAAAAGAATGCCGTGTTTTGTTTCTAATATAGCAGTGCCTCTTCTTCTATACCTAATTTCAGACATTGATCGTCTCCTTTTTAATACTACGTTTACCATCTTTCAGGCTGGCTATCTATAGTTCGCATTCTTTTTATTGAATCCAAATTCAGAGAAAGCAAGTAGCTGAGACTCACAGGTTTATAATTTATTAATTCCGCACTTACATTTATCGTCTTGAGTTTTCCATTAATGAAAGGATATTTATCCATCATATTGTTGTGAACATGACCGTGAATCATCCATCCGTGCCATTTGGTTTTTCTATCTTCCGGATTATGTATAAGTAAGAAGCTATATCCACTAACGTGTAATACTCTGGTATTCTCAAATCCCATTCCGTTCGTTTCTCGGTCATGACTTCCTCGAATAGAGGCTATATCTCCGTTAAGTTGTTTTTTCCAATATAGTGCCGGTTGATGGCCCCATCCAAAAGTCCAGTCACCCAGGAAATAGACTGTGTCATTGTCACCAACCGTATTGTTCCAATTGCTCTTGATTGCGTTGTTCATTTCAGCAACGTTGGAAAAAGGCCTGTGGGTGTATTTAATGATATTCTTATGATCGAAGTGAGTATCGCCGATAAAATATATAGAACCATTTGATACTGGAGATTTCTGTTCTTTGTGGGTATTAAGCAATTCCTGTAACTTCTCAATGCTCCGGCGATACCAATGGCGGCTCAGCGCTTCTCTACGGGACAGTAATTTCTTGAGTACCAAGTCATATTCACATTGTATGCGACTGCCTCTCCCCAAGACTGTGACCCTGAGAAGACATAGATTCATGTTAGGATTGCCAACCTCTTCTATCCTGAAAATATATCTTTTAATAACATTGAATATTCTGCGAAATATGGATGATTTATGCCGCCTGAAAGCCTCCAAACTGCACTTATTTTCAGCAAAATCAAGTAACCTTTCAAATTTGTCCTTATCTCTCGGATCCCATTTTCCTATGGAGGAGTGAAATTCGCATTTCGACTTATGGTCAAAGGGTTGGCAAGTGTCATGTATTATCCTTTCCGACCTGATTAAGTTCCGAGCGAGTTCACATCGGAGTTGTTCAAGCTCCGATGAAGGCTCAACATCAAGATAAAGCCAATTTGCGTCCGAATTCCGGAAACCATCGAACCCACCAATTTTAAAAGGAACCAGGGTGTATTTCCGACAAGTCCTCTCCACCTCATCAATTACCCGTTTTAGATTATTTGTTCGAGCACCACCGAACAAGGCGATATGCGATACAAACCTTGGCCCTTTTAGATTTTTTATCCTGAGTCTTCGTGCTTCTTGATGAATGCGTGAGTTCACCCATTTTGCATACTGCTTTGCAAAACCTTGTAAGCGAAATTCTATGAAAAAAGATTCTGACACTAGTTGATCCTCTGCCGGATAGAAAATATTTTCACAGCCATATTTTTCAAGCCACTCGCGGTTAGAATACACCCACAACCTTCAATCCGTAGACGAGGGATAATATGCCCGGGACGGCTAAAAAATAAAACACGTTATGGTGTCTGGAATGA
>JAQULX010000163.1 GCA_028718465.1 Dehalococcoidales bacterium
TCGATGCAATCTGGAACTGCACTACCTGTTTTGCCTGCCAGGAGGTCTGTCCGGTCTGGGCTGAGCCGATGTTCAAGATAGGGGAGATGAGACGGAATCTGGTACTGGAACAGGCCAGCATTCCGGAAACAGCCGAAGGCGCATTGCGCAGTATCGAGGACAGAGGCCATCCATGGAGGGGAACGCTGCTTACGCGCACGAGCTGGTTCGAAGGCCTGGGCATCCAAACCCTGGCGGAAAACAGTGATATAGATGTGCTCTACTGGGTAGGCTGCACGGAAGCGCTGGAAGACAGGAGCTTGAGAGTTGCCCAGGCTACCGCCAAGCTTCTCAAAACTGCCGGGATTAAATTTGGCGTTCTGGGCGACGAGGAGAGCTGCTGCGGCGATCCGGCCCGCCGGCTGGGTAATGAGTACCTTTACCAGATGCAGGCCACGAAGAACATCGAGGTACTGAAAAGCTATAACATCAAAAAGATAGTCACCGGCTGCCCGCACTGCTATAACACGTTGAAGAATGAATATCCACAGTTCGGCGGTGATTTCGAAGTCGTTCATCATTCCGATTTCATACTACAGCTCTTCCAGGACAACCGGTTGAAGATCTCCAAGGGACCCAGAGGCACTGTAACCTATCATGATCCATGCTATCTGGGCCGGTATAATGAGATTTTTGAAATTCCGCGTCAGTTACTGCGATTCGTTCCCGATCTCAATCTGGCAGAGATGGAGCGTAACCGGGAACGTAATTTTTGCTGCGGCGCCGGCGGCGGGCATATGTGGCTGGAAGAGCAGAAAGTGGGAGAACGCATCAATGTGATGCGGACTGAACAGGCGATGGCGACCAAAGCTCAGATCGTGGCTACGGCCTGCCCGTACTGTCTCCAGATGTTCCAGGACGGCATCAAGACCAGGGAAGCGGAAGAATCGCTGAAGGTTATGGATATCGCCGAGATACTGGCTGAATCAGCGGTATACCAGCCTTATACAGACCCGGGAGAGCAACGTAATGCGTAAAGTCGCAGTAGTGGGCGTCGGACAGACTAAATTCAGCGGCGCCCAGGCCCGTACGAATATGGAGCTTTTCACTGAAGCTGCCGAAGATGCCCTTCAGGATGCCGGTATAAAACCCGGTGCAGTCCAGGCCCTGCTGGTCGGCAATGTACTCAGTGACTTTGAGGAAGGTCAGCAGATAGCCCACACTTATATCGCAGAAAACCTGGGACTCTCTCGCATCCCGGCTAATACCTATGACGGAGCCTGCGCCTCCTCCAGCGTAGCTATCCATGACGCCTTTATCTGGGTAGCCTCCGGTATGTTCGATATTGTCCTGGCAGGCGGCATGGAAAGGGCTGCTTCAATGGGCACCCGGCTTGCCACTCAGACTTATGCCATGTATACAGACCGGTTTTATGACTTCCCTTCCGGGATTACCTTTCCCGGCGTATTTGCTTTGCTGGCCAACCTGTATGCTCACAAATACGGTATCGAAATGGCAAAGCTCAAGGAACAAATGGCGCTGGTATCGGTAAAAGCTCATAAATATGGGCTCTTGAATCCTAAAGCTCACCTGCGACGGGAGATGACCGTAGAAAAAGTACTCCGCAGCCCCATGGTCAGCCAGCCTCTCCAGGTATATGATTGCTGTCCTTTTTCAGACGGCGCCTCAGCTATCGTTGTAGCTTCGGAAGAAACCGCCAAAAAGCTGACAGACAGGCCGATTTTCATAACCGGAGTCGGACAAGCTTCTGCCGGAACACTGGCCAGCCAGCAGCATTATCTGCCGCACCTTATCGCCCGGGAAGTGGCGGTGAAAAAGGCTTATTCCATGGCCGGGGTGTCGCCGGGCGATATCGATATCTGTGAGCTGCACGATAGTTTTTCTATCTCTGAAATCCTGGCTATCGAAAGCCTGGGATTCTTTGACCGGGGAACCGGAGGAGAAGCCACCGCTCGTGGCGATACTATGATCGGCGGCAAGATCGCCGTCAACCCTTCGGGAGGTCTGAAGGCTAAAGGACATCCGGTGGGCGCTACCGGCGCCGCCCAGGTCTATGAAATTTATCGCCAGTTGCGCGGAGAATGCGGAGAGACCCAGGTAGAAGGCGCCAGAATCGGGCTGGCCGATGCTATGGGCGCCAGCGGCAATATTCACTGCAATATGATATTACAAAGGGGATGGTAGTGGGACCTAAGATTACTGTAAAAGACTATCTGGCCGCTCTCAGAGAAAACCGGCTGCTGGGGTTGAAGTGCCGGGAATGCGGATTTGTCACCGCCCCTCCCCGCCTGGCCTGCCGCCGCTGCTCCGGCCGGAATAGTGAAATCATGGAGCTTTCCGGCAAGGGAAAGATTGCCACCTTTACCTCAGTATATATTCCCCCGGAGAGCCGGCGGGGTAAAACTCCCTATACCGTTGTGCTGGTTGAACTGGATGAAGGCCCCTGGGTAATGGGCAACCTCAGTGGGGTTGATCCCGCTCAGACTTCCCTGGAAATCATCGGCCAAAAAGTGATTATGAACAATACATTGCTGCTGCAAGGGGAGCCTCCGGAAGACGATATTATCGCCCCTTTGTTCGAACTTGTTAATTGAACAATCAGCAGAGTAGAAGATAGAATTATCGCAGTATCCCGGTATCCGGCCCTGCTGCGGTTTCCATCGCGGCATCGTTTCAGAGCCCCGGTGAATCATCTTGTAAGAAACACACCCCGGAAATCCGGGGTGTGTTGAGTTTAGTTCCTGATTTAATGGCCGAATCTACATCTCGATTTCTTTGAGGTCTTTGGCAATAATCAGTTTCGGCTCGGTGACAGACTGAATATCATCCACGGTCAATCCGGGAAATACCTCTTTGAGCAGAAGCCCTTCAGGTGTAACCTCCATAACCGCCAGGTCGGTAAAAATCATGCTGACTCTACCAACAGTGGTAGCCGGATATGACAGCTCTTTTACAATCTTCAATTCACCGCCCTTGGTAACATGCTCCATGGCGATAAAAAGTTTTTGCGCGCCGGCAGCCAGGTCCATTGATCCGCCTATATTTCCCACGGAGAGCCCGCGCGAGGGGGTTAACCAGCCTGCGTAATCTCCCCTGTGATTGACCTGGAGAGCGCCCATGACCGCCACGTCGATATGCTTGCCGCGGATCATGGTGAACGATTCGACAATGTCAAAATAGGATGACCCCGGCAAAGTGGTGATAGCCTGACAGCTGGCATTGATCAGATCCTGATCGGCTTCTTCAGGATCGGCTAAAGGCCCCGTTTTAAGCATTCCCACCTCAGCCTGAAGAGCAACATCCATGCCCTCGATCCAGTTGCTGACCAGTGTCGGAATACCAATGCCCAGATTAACATACCAGCCTTCTTTTATCTCACGACTAACTCTCAGGGCAATCATTTCCCTGGATAGTCCCTGGAAATTCGCTTTGGTAGCCATTTTACTTTCTCCTCCTTGACTTCAACTTAATCTATGGTAATGGCAAACTTGGGGCGTTCCACCAGAACTACCCGGCGGACGTATACACTGGGCGTGTGAACCAGTTCACCGTCCAGTTCCCCTACTTCGACCAAATTCTCGACTTCAGCGATGGTAAATTTGGCTGCCGCAGCCATTACAGGATTAAAGTTTCTAGCCGTCTTGGAATAGTGCAGATTGCCCTCTTTGTCACCGGTATGCGCGTGAATAAGGGCAAAATCAGGTTGCAAAGCATACTCAAGTATATACTTTTGACCGTCAAACATTCTGGTCTCTTTCTTCACCCGGTTCTTCTCGATGCTGCTGACGGTCATCTCTTCGACTACCGAGCCGACACCGGTTGGAGTATAGAAAGCGGGGATGCCTGCGGCGGCAGCGCGGTATTTCTCTGCCAGAGTACCCATTGGATAGGCCTCAAATTCAATTCTGCCGGCTCTGACAGCCTGTTCGAAGGGATTCTTCGCGCCTTTACTGGCGGAACGGTCAAGTCCGTAAGAATCAATGACTTTTCTTAACTGTCCGTTCTCTACCATCATTCTGAGCTCTTCGGAAGCTCCCACCAGGGGACCGCAACCGCAGGTCAACGTCAGGTCTTTCACACCTTTCTTGATAAGAGCCCTTAATAAAGCCCTCGGCACTCCGCACGCGAAAAAGCCAGGGATAGCAATCATGGCGCCATCCTGGATCTCGGCAATGGCTTCTTCAGGGCTGGGAAATACCTTATCCACTATTCTTTCCTCCTGCAAAATATTTTAAATACTGTTAAATTTTAGCATATGTATATCTGAAGATAAGCTCGCGACCAGAAATACTTTATCGTAAATCGATAATAAAAGCAAATATGTCTCCAATACGATTATCGGATTTTAGAGAAAGGATAATAGGTACTTCGAGAGGTTAATTCGCCTGCGATGAGAGCCAAGATGCCAGTCTTTTTTCCAGATGCAGCCCTGCCTCCAGACTCATTTCCAGTCCTCGAGTAACAGCCAGTTTGGCTATAGTGACAGCTCCGGTATCAAAATTCTTAAGCAGGTTAGCAAGTCTTTCGGTTTCGGCAAGCAGGTCCCGGCGCGGCAGTACCTTATTGACCAACTTCACTCGCCTGGCCTCATCAGCCTTCAACCAGCGACCGGTAAGCAGTATATCGAGGGCAGGCGCCCGGCCTATAGTGCGGGGAAGAGTCTGGCTGCCCCCGGCAGCGGGGATTATTCCCAGGGTCACTTCAGGTAATCCAAACTGAGCGTCATCCGAACACAGGCGGAGATCGCAGCAAAGAGACATTTCGATCCCGGAACCCAGCACATATCCGTGCATGGCGGCGATAAAGGGTTTCGGGATGCTGAGAAAGCGCCCCCAGATATCGCGCTCAAAACGCGCCCGGCGGGCTAATACCGGCGGTGGGGCTGAAAGAAACTCGGTCAGGTCAGCCCCGGCGCAGAAGGCCTTCTCTCCAGCCCCTTTCAGGATAATTACTCTTACCTCAGGATCATCCCGGATAGCACCCAGCACTTCATAAAGATCATCCCGCATCTGAATACTGTACGCATTCAGGGCCTTCGGCCGGTTAAGCGTAACCCGGGCAATGTTATCCAGCTTTTCGTAAATTATGGTTTCAAAATCAGACATAGTAAGTTTCCAAATTCCAGCTATCTATTCTATTTGCCCTGATACTCCGGAGGTCTCTTTTTAAGAAATGATTGGATTCCCTCAGTACGGTCGGCAGTAGTATGAAGCAGGAAATAAAGGTCAGCTTCCAGCCGCAACCCCTGTTCCAGAGTCAAGTTCAATCCCTTGTTGACGGCTTCCTTGCAATACCTCAGGGCAAAGGGAGCCTTGCTGCGGAGGTTCCCAGCCAGAGCATCCGCTTCTGCCATCAGGCTACTATGGGCTACTACCTTACTTACCAGTCCTATCTCGCCCGCAGTGCCGGCATCGATTATTTCTCCGGTAAGTATCATTTCCAGAGCCTTGCCCTTGCCCACAATGCGGGGCAAACGCTGGGTACCCCCATCCAGGGGTATGCGCCCCCCTGTTATTTGCGGAAGACCGAACCGGGCTTTATCTGAGGCAATTCTCAGATCGCAGGCCAGCGCCAGCTCCAGACCCTCCCCAACGGCCTCCCCATTAATAATGGCCAGGGTAGGACAATCTATTCCTGCTACAGCCTCGGCCGGGCTGCACCCGGACAGTAAACCGGCATAACCGGCAAAGACAGGCTGCTCCGCACCGGAGCAGAAGGCTTCGCCTGCTCCGGTTATCACGGCCAGATAAATATCGTCGTCTCCATTAATTTCAGCACATATTTCAGCCAGTTCCTGCGCCATGGCCAGGTCAAGGCAATTGCCGGTTTCCGGTCGGTTTAGAGTAATATACCCGATATGCTCTTTTTTAGTATACAGGACAGGTTTATCAGACATTTTTTCTCCTTGCTATTTTCATATTAATGCATAACCGCCTTTTACCTGTCATCCGTATCATCCGTTTTCTCACGGATGGCTGAATACGGGTTCTTGTTTAAAACCAGCCAGTATATTTCGAGCTGACGTACAGCGGCCACAAATTGTTCAAAATCCACCGGCTTGGTGATATAGCTATTACAACCCATCTCATAGCCGCCGACAACATCCTTGTCCATAGACGAGGAAGTCAGGATCACTACGGGCAACAACCTGGTTACCGGATTGGACCTGATTTGTTTAAGCACTTCCAGCCCGTTAATACGGGGTAGTTTTAAATCCAGAAGGACAACCTCCGGAAGTTTTGTGGTATCGCGCCCGGAATATTTACCCTGTCCAAAAAGGAATTCTAAAGCCTCCACTCCATCTTCAGCAACTATAACTTTATTGGCAACATGCGATTTCTCCAAAGCTATTTTGGTCAAAATGATGTCATCCGGATTGTCTTCCACCAGTAAGATAACTTTCTCTTCCATTGCTATCTCCGCGCTTGTTCCCACCATTATTTTCGAGATAGGGAACCGGAATATTCTTACAATCTTAAATACCCGCTATAGTTGCCTATTCATTTTAAATAATAAGTCGACACCGGTCAAAAGAGCGAGTATGATCTTGGTCGGTTTCAGCCTGACGAGGGCAATAACCTTATACTCTGATTTCAACGGTCAGATC
>JAQULX010000164.1 GCA_028718465.1 Dehalococcoidales bacterium
TGTGAGACAACGAGTACCGGCACGTTCATTTCGCGGGCCAGCACATTGAGCGACCGGGTAATATAGCTTATCTCCTGGACCCGGTTGTCAATATGCGAGTCTCCCTGAATCAGGCCCAGGTGATCGATAATAACCAGATTTATATTGTGTTCGGAATGAAGACGCTTGATCTTGCTCCGCATTTCACTGACTCGTATCATCGGCGAGTCATCGATAAACACAGGGGCTTCGGAAAGGATGCCGATGGCATCCATAATCCGTTTTTCCTCTTCCGCGGAAGCATTTTTCTGGCGGACTTTCCAGGAGTTAACGTAAGACTCGCTGGAAACCAGCCGATAGACCAGCGATTCGGCCGACATCTCCAGACTGAACATAGCCACACAGGCATTATGTTCCACCGCCGCATTGCGGGCTATATTCAGTGCCAGACTGGTTTTACCCATACTGGGCCGGCCGGCCAGCACGATCAAGTCCGAACGTTGAAACCCGTTTAAAAAGTCGTCTATACTGGCAAACCCGGTAGGCACCCGCTTCATTTCAACGGGTTTAAGAGGCCCCTCATCTTCGGGTTCAGCTTCCATTATTTTATCGAGAATTTGCCGGATATGAAGAAAACCCCGCGGGCTTTTACCATGACGCAGATTGTAAAGGATGTCTTCGGCTTTATCAAAGCCGGCGTCCACATCCGGGTTAGCCTGATAGCCGATGCCGGCAATCTGATCTGAGGCAGCGATCAGACGGCGCATCATGGCCAGACGATAGATGATCTGGGCATAATACTCGATATCCAGAGAGGTAGGGCAAACCGATATCAGATGGCTTAAGAAAGCCGCCCCGCCGCAATTTTCCAGCTTATCCTGGCGCGCCAGTTCCTGGGCCACGGTAATCTGATTAATAGCTTCATTGCGCCGGTACAGATCAAGGCAAGCCTCATATATCCAGCGGTTCCGCTCACTGTAAAAGTCGAACGGCTGAATGATAGTCTCCGTCTTGATGATGGACGCGCCATCAATCAGCAAAGAGCCCAGAGTGGCCTCTTCGGCATCTATATCATGAGGCGGCAGCCTGTCTGCCATGATTTACTGCTCCTCTTTGTTCTCGGGTTCCGGTACGGATTCCTTCTCAGGCTCTTTTTCAATCACATTCACTTTGATTTTCGGTTCAATGTCCTTAGCCAGTTTGACAACGATATCATAGCTGCCGAGCTGCTTGATGGGTTCCTCCAGCTCGATCTTTCTTTTATCCACAGCCTGGCCGATGATATCTTTCAGTTCAGTGGCGATTTTATCCGATGTGATGGAACCATGCATCCTCTCTTTGGTTCCCAGCTTGACCTGGAACGTAATCTCTTTACCATCTATCTCAGCAGCCAGTTTTTTCATTTGTTCGGTCTCGGTTCTGGCTTCAATCTGAGCTTTGACTGCGGTCTCGGCCCCGGGTTTGGCAACCAGGGCCAGCTTTTTAGGCAATAAAAAATTGCGGCCGTAGCCGTCGGAGACCTCTTTTATATCGCCGGCTCTGGCAACATTGGGTACATCTTCCAGAAATATAACTTTCATTAACCCCCCCGTTCTAAACTGCTAAAATAATTAATGCAACCTCAATTTAGACGCTATCCATTATATCAAATTTATCAGCTTTTAAATAATGAAACTAACCTTAAAACAAGGTTTAACCGGTCAATCCTCGTATTCATCTCCAAAGGCCTGCCGCAGGATTCTATCGGCAATGTCCGATTCACGCTTTTTTAAAACGGCGCACAGGGCCGCTTTACAGATGGCTTCAGCTTCGGTATAGGCCCCATCACCAAAATCCGCCCAGTACCGGGCGTCTTCAAACCCCTTTTCCAGCATACGGTCAACCACCAACTCAGCAATGTCTCTATCTTCAGAATATTTTTGTACCAGTCCAAAGATGGAGCTGTTATCTACCGGGTTAACAAGCCTTTCCATAAAGCCCAGATGCTCATCATGAATAATTTTATGCCCCATTATTTCCCGGGCCACCTTGATATCCAATTCCGGTCCCGGTCTCATCGCCAGTATTTCTTTTTCAGTCATAGTAATTCTATCATACCAGTAGAACGTTAAATTGGGAATAAGTTAAGGGAGTATAGCAATCAATAGTCATCAGAGTTATGATGAGAATGCTGCCGGTTATCTTGAAATCCAGGGCTTTTCTTGTCCATGATCCGGGGTTTTCTGAAGATAGTGTATTTTCGGGCCAGAAAAATCCGGGAATGATCTTCTTTGACCTGTTACACCCCTCCGATATAGCGGTCGGCATAAACGGCAGCGGTGGCGCCGTCGCCGGCCGCGGTAATGGTCTGCCGGACGGAGTTGCTGCGGATGTCACCCGCCGCCAGCAGTCCCGGCACAGTTGTTTCCATCTTCTCGTTGGTAATAATATAGCCGCCGGCATCCAGAGGGACCAGGTCTTTCAGCATGCCCGTATTCGGCCGCTGGCCGATAGCGACAAATACCCCGGCTACCGGCAGAGAAGATTTTTCTCCCGTTACCACATTATTCAACTTCAGCCTTTCCACCTTGTCTTGCCCTTCAACGGCATCCACAACGGTATTCAGGATAAATTCGATCCTGGGTTCAGCTTTGGCTTTATCAACGAAAAGCGGGGTAGCCCGCCATTGGTCCCGGCGGTGTATTACACTCACCTTATCAGCGAACTTGGACAGGTGTATGGCTTCTGATATGGCCGAATTGCCGCCACCTACTACCGCTACGGCCTGCCCTTTGAAAAAAGCGGCATCGCAGGTTGCGCAATAGGAAACCCCGCGACCAACAAACTCTTTTTCTCCGGGGGCATCCAGGTTGATGCGTTCAGAACCCAGGGCTACAATGACCGCCCTGGCAGTCATCTCGCCCTCGCTGGTCCTGACTACCTTTCGATCGCCTTTTATTTCCAGGCCGGTAAACTCTGCTGTGAGGGTCTTCAGACCAAATTTTTCGCCCTGCTTGAGCATAAGTTCTCCCAGGTCCATTCCCCCGATCCCATCAGGGAAGCCCGGGTAATTCTCTATCAACTCCGCATAAACAGCCAGACCGCCTACCATCGCCTTTTCAATCAACAAGGCATTGAGTTTATTGCGGGCAGCATAAATCCCCGCCGTAAGACCGGCCGGACCTCCTCCCAGGATAACCAATTGATAATCCATATCCATAACGGACCTCCCACCTGAGCAGCATGCAGGCTGTTAGTTTCGATTTTCAATCAAAAGCGGATAACCCGAGAAAACACAAATCGCCAGCAGGAAATTCCGAGCTCGAAACGGCT
This sequence comes from Dehalococcoidales bacterium, assembly GCA_028718465.1. The sequence continues at coordinate 3,292 of JAQULX010000164.1, forward strand.
GGTTTTCTAACCCAGGGCGGCATCCAGTTCCTGTTTCAGCTTGTCCTTAGGCTTGAAACCGATGATATTAGCGACCGGCTTGCCCTCTTTAAAAATAATCATGGTAGGGATGGACATGACACGGTACTTTTGCGCTGTCTGCTGGTTCTGATCAACATCCAGTTTGGCTATCGTCAATTTGCCTGAATATTCCTGAGTTAATTCTTCCAGTATCGGCGCTACCATCTGGCAGGGACGGCACCAGGTAGCCCAGAAATCCACTAACACCGGGTTAGCTGATTTTAAAACTATTTCATCAAAAGTGCTGTCAGTTACTGCTACTGTGCTCATTTTGATCCTCCTTTTTAATTATGGCATAAATATTACCTTCTGCGGTCTGCCGGGCCAGGTTTATAGCATTTTTAATCGCGTTGGCGCGGCTTCTGCCGTGGGCTTTTATCACATTTCCCTTAATTCCCAGCAGGCAGGCTCCGCCGTATTCGCGGAAGTCAAGCTTTCTGGCCCAGGTATCAATTTCGACGCTTCCAAGCAAAGCGCTGCCATGGACGTGAGAGGCTCTGGAAACATCTCGCCAGAGGTGTTTAAAGTTCTGGACAGCTTCTCCCAGGCCTTCAAGGGTTTTCAAGACCACGTTCCCGGTAAATCCATCAGTCACAACTACATCGACTTTGCCTTTGGGCAGTTCGTTGGCTTCAATATTACCGATAAAATCCAAATTTAAATTGGATGCCTTAAGCAGTTCATGGCTTTCGACCACCAGTCGATTTCCTTTGATATCTTCCGACCCGTTGCTTAACAGGCCTACCCGGGGTGATTCAATACCGATAACCCGCCTGGCAAAGGCGTCACCCATCTGGGCAAACTGAACCAGATAATGCGGTTTGCAGTCAGCATTGGCTCCGGCATCTATTAAAAGCACCGGCGTCGAACCGGTGATATCCAGTATGGCGCAAATGGCCGGGCGTTCGATTCCTTCGATAAGTCCCAGTTTTAAAAAAGCCGCCCCGAATAGAGCGCCGGTATTTCCGGCGGAGACCAGGGCCTGAGCTTTACCTTCTTTTACCAGATTGATGCCCACTACTATCGAGGAGTCCGGTTTACTCATGACTGCTTTGATGGGGTGGTCATCCGCCTCAATAACCTGTTCGGCATTTACGATAGAGATGCGCGTGTTTTTCAGACGCCGCGCCGCGGTGACATTAATTAATGATTTTTTCCCTACCAGCGCAATATCGATATCATATTCTTCAGCCGCCAGAGCAGCTCCCTTGATGATCTCGCTGGGGGCATAATCTCCACCGGCAGCATCTACAGCAATTAACATTGATTTAAACCTTTCCAACAGTGGACTTAAAAAACAAAATTACCGGCAACGCTGAAATTCGCGTTGTATTTTAACCAGGATCTCCGGTCCCGCCAGCAAGTCAGCGGCGGTCATCGCCAACGCTTTAGCCGCATCAATCACGGCTTGCAGGCCTTTTTCAGAAATCGCGGCTTCCGCAAACTGCGGAGAATGAGTAACCACTCCCCTGCGGTTGGTAATAGCTATTGTAGCATGAATTCCCGGCACCAACTGGCTGACATTGCCGAAATCCGTGCTGCCGAAGCTCTTGTCCGGGTCCACCATTTTCATCTTCCGCCCTATCTGCTGCATGTTGTCCATGAACAGACGCCCCAGGGCAATATTATTTAACATGGGAGCGTAGCACAAATCATCCCATTTATACTCCAACCGGGCGCCGGTGGCAGTAGCCGCTCCTATAAAGCAGTTCAGGACCTTTTGCTTCAGTTCCTCGAGATAAGCCTCCGTATCCGCCCGCACCAGAAAGCTGGCAGCACTGTGAGCGGGAACTACATTGGGAGCCTGACCGCCGTCCGTGATAATACCGTGAATACGAGCCTTAGACCGGATATGCTGGCGCAGGGAATTGATCGCATTGTAAGACTGGATCAGAGCTTCCAGGGCATTAATTCCCGATTCCGGTCTTCCCGCCGCATGAGAGGCTTTTCCGAAGAACTCTACATTCAAGCCCTGACAGGCCAGGGCTTCCGTGACAACAGAATTATGCCCGCCCGGATGTACCATCATAGCGGCATCCAGTCCGTCGAAAGCTCTCTTCTGGGCCATGGTGACCTTACCGCCGTAAAGCTCTTCCGCCGGCGTACCGATAACCAGTACAGTCCCGCCATACTCGTCTACAGCCAGCCTGGCGGCTATCCCGGCTCCGGTGGAAGAAGCAGCGATGATATTATGACCGCAGGCATGCCCCAGGTCCGGCAGGGCATCGTACTCCGCCAGCAGAGCTATCACCGGCGGTCCCTGTCCATAGCCGGCACGGAAAGCGGTCTCCAATCCCAGAATGCCCCGCTCCACGCGGAAGCCATTTTTCTCTAAATACTGCGTCAGCCATTCTGACGCTTTATACTCATGGAAACCCAGCTCTGGATTATCATGGATCTTCCGGCTCAAATCGCATATCTCGTTGCGCTTAGCGTCAACTTCAGCAATGATGCGGGATTTCAACCTGTCTACAGCCATGGTTAACCTCTGGAGAAGGGAATTGACAGCGTTATTATACCCGAACCACCATCTAATTGCCAGAGCGATTTCAACCCGGACTAAGGATTTAAAGAAAAGGGCGGATATTTATCCGTAGTCAAAATCGCCATATAAGCGCTGACCCTCAAGCTCCATCGTTCTACGCCGACTACAAAATCAAACAGCCCTCTCGGATAACGCCCGGTAAAAAGAATGGCAAACCAGGAGATAATGATGCATATAAAGGCCGCAATTCCCAGGAAAAAGAGAATAATATAATGAGGTATGGCCAGAAACCATTTAATCAGAGGCCAGCCCCGGCCAAGCTGAGTTTGAGCGTCCGGATAAACCAGGTCCACGTGTACCGCCTGCTCCTCATCCGTGGAAGGATACTCATCCCGCAATAAGGAGATATAAGCCGAGACGCGGTAGCTGAAACGCGTCAAGGCCAGATTCCAATCAAACCACCATTTGGGATATTTCTTGCGAAAGAGAATCATCAGCACCAGAGGTAAAACTACAAATCCACCGGTGGTATACTGCCAGTTCACGTTCCCTCCGGTATTTTGTCCTCCATCCCATCCTAAATAAGCACTGGTAATCAGCCCCAGGATGATGGCAATAGGTATCACCATAAGAATGCGGAAAAAAGTGGTCAACCTGTTCAGTGGGCGGTCCGGATAATCGATGCTTAAGGTTGCCGGATAATTGGAAGGGCTTGCCGGATTAGACGAAATTGCAGACA
>JAQULX010000165.1 GCA_028718465.1 Dehalococcoidales bacterium
CATGTCGATTCTGGCTCTTAGAGCGTCTGCGAAAGGTACCAGGAACCTGAGCCCAGGGTCCAGTGTTTCTTTGAAACTGCCAAATCTTTCTACGATGCCCTTTTCAGCCTGGTGGATGATGGTAATAGATTTAGCCAGAGTAATCAGGATAACCAGTGCCAGAATAGCTAAGAATATTATCAGTCCTATTTGCATTACTTTCCTCCTTTAATTTTTTCGACGTTCAGAGTAATCCCACTGATGGCAGTAACGACTATTGCTTCACCTTTTTCGATACCTTCTTCCGCTCTTGCCCTCCACTCCTCATTGTCCACCTTAACCAGACCAATATCACCGGGCATTAGACTTTGTAAAATAATCCCTCTTTTACCGATGATGACATCAATATTGGTTTTCTCTTTTCGTGTCGCCGTCCACCTGTGGACATATCTTCTACCTAAAGCTAGATAGACGATGCAGATTACCAGGGTTATAATTAGTGTTAGCACCCAGGAGTGAAACGGCCAGCTTACCAGTCCTCCAATAATGAATGCTGACCCGAGAAATACCAGGTCTAGCCCTGTTCCTATGCCGACAATTAGTTCAAGGAGAATCATCAGAAGACCGATGCCGATAAATATAAACCACACCGATGAATCAGGGAATCCGACTGCAACACCATCTACCATGATGTTGCCCCATCGTGATTAACGGCCAAGATATGCTTAACATCAATAAAGCTACCCATGTCAGTTCCTCCTTACTGTATTTAAAGACTACCTATTAGTTCTCAACGCTTCAATTATGGTCCAATCAAAGACCGGCAGGTCAGCAGCCTTACGAGCGGTAATGATATTGCCGTCTTGTACTACCGGTTCATCAACCCACTCCGCTCCGGCATTCTTCAGGTCTTCTGTTAACGAGAGCGAGGAAGTCAGCCGGCGTCCTCTGACTATATCGGCTGATATCAGGAGTTTTGGGCCGTAGCAAATAGCCGCTATGACCCTGTTCAAACCATGCATCTTTTTCACCAGTTGAATTACGGAGGAGTGAGACCGCATCCCATCCAGGGAATGGATGCCCGGGATGATAATGGCATCAAAATCCTCAGCTTTAACTTTGTTAGTGGTCACCTCAGCTGTAATTATTCTTTTACCACTCTGGCTTCGGTAGTTTTGCACATGATCAGAACCTATAAGCACCACTCTGGCTTCGGCTGCCTTCATTGCCCTCAACGGTTCAATAAGCTCCAAGTCTCCAAAGCCTTCTTCAACCAGGATAGCAATTCGCTTTCCGTCAAGCATATTCTAATTTCACTCTTGATTTCTTATCCCTGTGCGAAGGTTCGATACTGTCATGGCTACCGAGTCCATTATGAGCCGGAAGCAACCGGAGGTCTTCAATCATGTTTTCCACCGAGGAAAAAACCTGCATCGTTATTCCCGCCAGTTCAAGGCGCTCGGGCGCTTCAATAACGGCAATAACATCAGGCTGTCCATCCATCACGTCGACAATCCTGATACCAGCTATGCGCCTGAGTTTTCCAGCTACATAATCAGCTTTTCCCTCGACAACATCCAGAAGTAAATATACTCTATCGCTCATAGCTGCGCCCTTCAGAGATTACGATATAAATAGCACGGCTCGTTTGATCCGCAGTCGTGATAAATCCAGGCACCTACCTAGATATACTTTTTAGTTGGAACGAGCATATCTTCTACTAAACATACTGTCTCGAACGCGTTACATTTGGGGCAGAATATAATAAACTCATTTTCAGTTGCAATACGGCGCCCAATACTTCTCGTGTTATTACACTTCTGGGGTTGTGTCAACACAACAGACATAAGTCTCTCCTGTAATACGAGTACAACTATACAAATAAAGCTTAAGCCGAATAGCATGGAAAAGGTGTCAAATGGGGGAGCAAAAAGTTAAAATATTTGTGACATTTTTCAGGGGATTGTTAATGACTCAGTCTTGAAAGCACTCTCGATGGTTTTAAGAAGAAGGCAGGTTCATGATGTAGCCTGCTTTAGGCAAATTGCGAATCAGCCTGGGGTTATCCGGGTCTTTCTCTATCTTGTGTCTCAGCCGGCTGATCCATGATCTCACCAGTTGTACATCGTCACGGTATTCGGCTCCCCACACGGTTGTGAGGAGATGGTGGTAAGTAACAAGGCGTCCGGCATTACGAGCCAGTTCACTGAGTAAAAGCCATTCAATGTTCGTCAGTCGTTTTTCTTCGCCGTTAACCACAACGAGGTGTTTGTCAAAGTCTACGGTCAGGTCTTCGAAAGACAGCGGCTTCAAGGTTTTCCGTGTTTCTGCGGGTTCAAGGCGGCGCCTTACGGCCTCGATTCTGGCTATCAGTTCATCAGGGTTGAAAGGCTTTGACAGATAATCGTCGGCACCCATCTTGAGACCCTTGATTTTGTCAGCATCGGCACCCCGGGCACTGAGGAATATCACCGGCACTGCCGAGAAGTCACGCATTTCCTTGAGTGTTTCAAAGCCATCCATCTGTGGCATGGCAAGATCCAGCACTATTATATCAGGCTCCTGGGTCTTAGCCTGCTCCAGAGCCTCGATGCCATTGCTGGCCGTCAGCACATTATACCCGGAGCCCCTGAGCTTGGGCCTGAGAAAGTCAAGAATCTGCTCGTCATCATCAACTACCAGTATGGCAAATCGCTTCATATAACATATTCCCGCATATTCTATAACCAAATGATAAATGACAGGTTCCGGCAGTGTCAATTTTATTACGGTTATTTCATTCCGTATTATTAATTTGACATTAATCATGTTACCTTCTTAAAATACTTCTCGGAGGAACAAGCTGGCTGTACCTGCCATGAACCTATAAGAAAGAAGGAAAGAATACTACAGCAGGAGATCAGGCTGTGGCATCTAAGATGCGAAAGCTAATTACTGAAGACATACATGGTTTAATCAAGGGCAAGCATCCTGAGCAAGCTCTTCAAGAGGCGCTCAGGTATGTCCAGAGTATCATAGAAACGATGCGTGACCCGCTCGTAGTGCTGGATGATAGCCTGAGGGTGATCTCCGCTAATCAATCTTTCTATGATATATTTCTGGTAAGATCTGAGGATACGGAAGGCAGTCTTATTTATGAGTTGAATGATGGGCAGTGGGATATTCCCAGGCTGAGGGAACTGCTTGAAGAAATCCTGCCCAAGAATACTGGATTTAATGATTTTGAGATTGACCACTTTTTTCCCGGTATTGGGCGACGGGTAATGCTGCTTAACGCTCGCCGTATATACAGCGAGGGGCACAAGACACAAAGAATTCTTCTTGGTATCGAGGACATCACCGAGCGTAAGCATATGGAGCAAGAGGTAACTGCGTCCGAAGTTCGGTACCGGCGACTTTTTGAAACTGCTCAAGACGGGATACTGATTCTAGACGCAGAAACAGCGCAGATCGAAGATGTCAATCCTTTTCTGGTAGATATGATGGGATATTCACGGCAGGAGTTTTTGGGGAAGGATTTGTGGGAAATCGGGCCGGTGAAAGACATTGAGGCAAGCCGGAAAGCTTTCAAGGAGTTACAAGACAAGGAACATATTCGTTACGAAGATTTGCCACTGGAAACCAGAGCAGGCAAGCAGATTCAAGTAGAGTTTGTCAGCAATGTCTATCCGGTTAACGGCAGGAAGGTGATTCAATGTAACATTCGTGATGTTACCGAGCGCAAGAAGCTGGACCATCTTAAAGATGAGTTTATCGGTATGGTATCTCATGAACTCAGCAGCCCGTTAACTATTATTACAGGCTCTCTCAACACCCTTTTGAGTGAGGAAGAACAGCTATCCCGGGATGAGACGCACCACCTTATCCAAAACGCAGCTTTAGCGGCAGATACATTATCTCACCTGCTGGGGAATCTTCTTGAGCTTTCCCGTGCTCAGGCAGAGAGGCTAATCCTTCATGAAGAGCCAATAAGGGCCGATATTGTTGTCAGAAATACAGTTGAGAATATCACAGAGCAGTATTCAACGCATAAGTTCGTTATTGATTTTCCTGAGGGGCTCCCCCTGATTAACGCCGACCCACTGAGGCTAGAACGTATCCTGTATAATCTGCTGGATAATGCAAGGAAATATTCGCCTAATGGAACCGAGATAAGGGTCTTTACCGTAGAGGAAAAGGAACTTCTTGTTATTGGAGTGAGTGATCATGGAGTGGGCATATCAAAATCAGACCAGGCCAAGATATTTATACCTTTCGAACGGTTAAAACCGGCTGGATTTGAACGAACCAAAGGAGCCGGGCTGGGGCTTTTAGTATGTCAAAGGCTAGTAGAAGCTCATGGCGGACAAATCCGGGTAGAATCCACACCTGGCAAGGGCTCCACATTCTTTTTTAGTCTTCCCTTCATTCGAGAAACATAAAAGTGGTTTTCAAAGATAACCTGACACTAGGTGCGGAAAGTAAGGTTAAGAAGCTGTCAAAGGCAAGGAAGCTCTGACCTACCCCCACAAAGGATACCATTTGTTACCCCGTTACCGTAGTTAAAACAGCCTCAGGAGATGGAGGCCGGTATCAGAGAGCACTATGAGGGCGCACCTGATTATATTCCTTACTCCACTGCTCAATCAAGACTTTAGCTTCCGCAAGAGTTGTGAATATTTCCCGGTTGAATAGCTCATCTCTTATCATTTCATTAACACATCGTTCATTCACGGGTCAAATAGTCGGTGTCATTTAAGCCATTCCAGAATGGCGCGAATACTGCCGGTGGCCAGGGCAATGCTCGTATCCGCCGCGCCGTAATACAAGTGAATCGTGTCTCCATCGGCGGCGATGGTGTGGCCGCATGGAAAAACGACGTTGTCAACATCCCCGCGCCGCTCGTAAGGTTGTTCCGGGCCAAATATCCATTCATCACTGCGTTTGAGGCAAATCTCTGGAGTATGCAAATCAAACAAAGCCAGGCCAAGCCGGTAAATGGAGCCAGCAGCGTTTGCGCGCACGCCGTGGTAAATCACCAGCCATCCTTTAGTAGTTTCAATAGGCGGAGAGTTCAGCCCGATTTTATTAGCGTCCCACCATCCTCCACGTCGGGCTTCCAGCATTATCTTGTGACTACCCCAGTGCCGTAAGTCGGGCGAGTAGGACAGCCACATATGCGCGCCCGACCCACTGACCGGACGATGGATCAACACCCAATAGTTACCAATTCTGTATGGAAACAGGGCCGCGTCCTTATCCTCCGGCGCCATAATCATGCCGTAGCGTTCGAAGGTATGGAAATCTTCTGTGAGCGCAAGCGCCACCCCGGGGCCGCTACTTGAGAAGGCGGTGTACACGACAGCATACTTTTTTATCTCAGGGACAAAAGTGATGCGCGGGTCTTCAATACCCCACAACTCTTCAGGGAAGTGCTCTGGATCAGGCATAAGAGTAGGGTGACTATCTATCTCCCAGCCGTCTATACCATTAGCGGAACGTGCAGCGCACAAGTGCGAAAGCCCGCTCCGATCTTCGACGCGGCACAGCAGCAGGGTGGTTCCGTCGTGCAGCAACGTCGCACCGGGGTTGAACACGCTATTGGCCGGATAAGGCCAATCGGCCGCAGTCAATATGGGATTTTGGTCATGACGTTTAAAGAGCTCAAGGTGCTGATTATTCATTGGTTTTGGTCCTCCAGAGTAACAAGAATATTCTCCTCCAGCCGCAGTTCCAGCAGCGCCTGGAGGAAGGCCAGTGTCGATTCAGCGCCCTGATTTTCATTCACACGATCGGGATGCAGACCGTCTCGACAACCTCCAGTCGTCGGATCATATACTGGTAAATTCAGGCTATTGCGCCCAAGAAACCATTCAAAAGTGCGGCGGGCCTCCTTACGCCAGCGGTTATCGAGGGTGATCCGGTAGGCTTCGAGACAGGCTGAGACCATCGTCTGTGCTTCCACCGGCTGTTGATCGAATACGGCCCTCTTACCACCCTGCGGATAAAAACCATTGGAGCCGATAGGAATAAAAAGCCCGGTGTCTGAATGCTGCAAATCGGCCAACCAACTTAGCGATTCTAATCCGGCTTCGGTCATGGTAGCATTGGGTATGGCATGGCCACAGAGGAGCAAGGCATGGGGTAACGCGGCGTTACAATAGGTCAGCCGGTCTTCATACCACCGCCACTCATCTGAATGGTAGCTTTGATACAAATTCAGCAGCCTCCCGGACAATTCCTCACGGACATGGTTTGCTCTGCTATCACCGGAAAACCGCTTCAGGTATTCCTGGATACCCATGATCGCGAAAGCCCAGGCGCGAGGACTGGTTGTTTGAAGAATAGCAGGCAAGGCCTGCTCGAACACCCATCCTGCCATACTGTGCAAGGCTGCTGTGTTCGAACGGCCCAACACGGTGCCTAACGCCCACAATGTGCGACCGTGGCTATCGTCGGAGCCGCATTCTTCCAGCCAGTGGCGCTGGTAATCCATAAAGTTACAGAAGCGTCCGTTTTCAGTATTGAAGGCATACCAGATAAAGGCGAGATAACGGGA
>JAQULX010000166.1 GCA_028718465.1 Dehalococcoidales bacterium
GGAAAGGTATTGTCTGATAAGGCCTTGTACCATCAAATAATGGAATTGCCGGATCTATGGTTTCAAAATCAAGGTAATACAGTGGATACTGCAGTGTAGCCAGGAATGTGTTAATCTCCTCTTTTTGTATGTATGTCTCCCCCGTGAGCGCGCATTCTTTCTGGATCTGTTGCTGGCGTGATAGCTTAACGTCTTCCGGGATGTCCTTAATCAGCAGTATCCCGCTGTTGAACAGATCCAGTTTTTTCCTGTTAGTACCACGCAGGTCAAACACGCTGCACTCCGGCAGGAAGCTCCAGCATTCTTCCTGCAAAGGACAGCCGTAGGGATCGCTGCAACGAGTGCCGATAATCATTTCCGGACAATTAGGCGAGGAGATGATTTCGTGCATAGCGTCTACACATTCACTTATTCCGGCACTCCTCTCCTCAACCTCATCCGTGATATCTTCAATGATGAATAACTGCCCGGGGTCTATCTCACCATACCGGACATATTCATTGTTGATATGCATCAGAAAGCACCTATTTACCTTTAACCCGGCTTTCCGGCAGCAGAACCGCTGGAAGGAAACATCTTCTATGTTAACATCCTTAACCTGTGCCGAGCTCTTAACCTCGATGATATCCCAGCCGTCTTCACATACGGGGTTCAGTATGTCAGGTCTGCAGTAGATATTTTCTGCCGCGATGCCGGCCTCGAAAAGCGGCTTACGCAACTCAAGAAGCTCTCGTGTCTGCCTGATATTCTCAGTAAAATCATCGGCAGGAATATCTATCCCTTCAGGGAATAGCTTCTTAGCTAACTCCCCCACCCGGTGACCCTGGTCGAAAGTGTGCTGGGTGGCCGCGTCCACTTCTGGTACTTTTTCCGGCTCGTTAAAAAGAACCCAGAGATACTTCGGGCACTGTAAACCATTAAGGTACTTTGATTTTGAAAGGAAGCTTCGCATTTAAATTCTCATCGTTCGTAAGTTCTATCAGCTTTTATATACAAATCCCTTCCATACTTCTGATATATCTTTTTCCAGGTAATCACTTTTTCAAAAGGCGACAACAGGTCTTTTGCTTTCCCGTACTTATTAAAATTATCAAGGTACTGTGAAGAAACTATCGCTATTAGACTTACCTTAACGGGTCTACCCACGAGCAAATTTATATTGTCCCTATCCTTCTTAAACTCTTCGATTTGAGATCTAGTAAAGCCTTGCTGCACTTTGGCTTCAATGATAATGATATGTTCATCACTAAAAAGGCAGAGGTCGAATGTACGTTTTGGCGAGTATCCACTATTATTAACTGATCTATTTTCTATTCCCCTTAAGAAATCGCGGTAAAAGCATACTTCGTATCCGATCTCCCAATCATCCTGCGTAGGTAAATCAAGTGCATGTTGACCCGCTTGACTATTTAACCAATCGACAAATTCCTTTTCTTTTCCAATTAGATCATGGTACAAATACGAGCAAAAAAGCCGTTCCTCACGTGTTATTTGAAGCCATGTTTTACCATTTAAATAACGCAAACCCATTGCATCTCCCTTAATAAATGTCCAAGTTGATGGAAATTTTCCTATCTAGGAACCCTATCCCTGGCAGCCATAGCCATGACATTATATACTGATGGTAGGGTAGTTAGTGCATTTGAATCACACATCTCGTTCAGCTTTTCACCTGTCAATTTTTCCCATACCTCGACCTCCGCTATCATTTGTCTTATCACGTCTCCTAAATCGACTGTTTTGAATACACGTAACCATTGGATGTTATCGACCGGCAGGACTATTTCTGGTAATACCGAAAACAATATTTTACTAGCACCCACTAACCCATATGAATGATGGCTCATAGTATACGGTAAAATCTGTTTTGTAATAGACCATATTTGATCAATCAATCGTTCAAGTTCTGATTTGTTCAATTCAAGAAGGTATCGGTCCCTTAAAAGGCCACTTTTATTTATAGAATTACGGAGGTTTAAAATATAGTCTCCTATTTTGAGCCAGCATTTGAGAAGAAGTTCTTTATGATATACACTTCCGTCTTTTGATATCAGTAATCCCTTGAAGGGTCCGCTTCTTGTCATTTTAAAATTGATCAATATACGGGCAGCGCACTTTATGAACATATCGCCATTTACATCCAGTCCGGTAGAATCTTCTATTATAGAAACCACAGCTTTGTTGTAGCCAAAATTTCTAATTTGCTCTTGAATTTTCTCTGGTGAGATAGCTTGGTCTTCTTTGGTAAATAGTACATCCGTCAAATTATTTTTCATCAGAGATCTCTTTCCCTACGAGTTGTACCATCCTGTTTTCCAGACTGTTAACCAGATAGATACTGATAACCGTTATCTCCGAGTCCAGCCAAGATAGCCCGTAGTTTCGATATCAAGATAGGCGTTAAAAAAAGGAGCCATTTCATTTCCTGTAATCATTGACAAAACTCAAAACTAATTTCGAATAGCGTTCTCTTTTCGGCCAGTCGTACTTTTTGAAGAAGCTCTGCCGTTGTGTAGGGTGGTAAGTGTGTATCCACAACACCGTTTGACCAGCTATTTGCACCAGTTTTGTATTGTGTGGTTTTCGCCTGACATGGATCACTTCTTCGGTATCTTGGTATGCTGACTCCAATACGCGTTTAGCTTGGTCACCCTGAGTAATTATTACATCCGGTGCAAGTCTCTCTAACTCGCCAGGTATGAACTCTCTACAATAGTTGAATAATCGTGGGTCAGCTTGGGCCCCGTGTGGTTTGTTTTGGCAGCACTTTGCGCTGTTGGTATGTGCCAAATACTCAACAGCGCTTTCGCGGGTTACTTCTGGAACGAACGGCCTGAGAATCTCAGCCGCCAGCATTAAAGTCCAGTGCCAATGTCCCTTCTGCCGGCATTTTCCTTTCGTCCACAGTTCGAGATTTTTTTGGAGTTGCTTCATGCTGCGTCCAACATTTCTTCTTACTTTATCAGAAGCAGGATCTAAAGACAGAAATAGCAGTCGAGGACACGCCTTCTCATAGTGGCGTCCTACGTAAGCTTCGCGAGCTTTCTTGAATGACTTGTTTCTGTCCTTGCAATATTTATAGTTGGCACATGTGAAATGACATGCAGCGATTCCATTCCAATTATAGTAGTGTCTCAGTTTTTGAATTACAGTCATGCCTTTGTTCTTACTCTTATCATTGATTTTGCCGACTTGGTTTGACACCCTTATGTCAAACGGCTTTACCTTTGTAAACCCTTAGCATCGCTTTCGCAGTCTGAACAATTTCCCGGCGTATTTCTGCCGGCTCGATAACCTCCATTCTCTCACCCCAGCCCAGTATCCAGGAATAAAGGTCGACAGTATCAGTGACCCGCAGTGTCATTATCATAGAGCCATCCTTCTGCATTTCCAAAACCTGTGAGGGGTGCCAGACTGTCTCCTCCATGATCCGCATTATATCGGGGTCCAGTATTCTTATCTTGATGGTCTTGACCTCGCCCTCAACAACAATCCCCCATGAGGAACCGAAGAATTCATTGGCATCGAAATCGGCAGGAATAACGTATTGTTCATCGGTTAGCCTGGCCGATTCAATGCGCTCTATCTTGAAGGTTCTTATCGCCTTCTTAAGGTGGCAGTAACCTATCACGTAGCTGGCATGACCCGGTGCGGCCGGCTCGATAAAATAGGGCTCGATGATACGTTCTACCCCCTTATCAGCCATCAACGATCGGTAGACTATCCTTAGCCGTCTTTGCGATAACCAGGATTCCGCTATTGTTGCCAGTATCTGCAGGTATCTCTCATCTTTTTTTAGCCTTTGCATCCAGTCCATGGTTTTACGCACTTGTATCGCCAGAGCATCCGGCAACACTGAACTAAGCTTGGTAAAGGTGGCGTCTATATTCGGATCGTAGCGACAGGAGTAGCCTAGCATTAGCCGTGCGGCAAGGAAAATATTAAGTGCCTCGACCAGCGTAAACCGTATCGGGGGCAGCATGCGTCTATCGTCAATTTTCCACCTCGCTTTGTCATTATATACGGGGATATGCAGGTCGAGTCCCAGGGACTCCAGATCACGGTATATAGTCCTGATATTTACTTCCTGTTTCTCAGCCAGCTCCTTGACAGTATATCCGGATGGGTTAGCAGCAAGAAGAGTCCAGATAGCTATCATGCGCTCCGTTCTTTTAAGCCTGTCACTCATAACGAACCTCTGGGGGTGATTTGTTGCCGTGATTATACCACCTGTCAAAAGAATTTGATAGCTCTGTGTAATCATAACCTGGAATTTGACATTATGCTGTCAACAGGCAGTGCTAGGATAGGCCTGTGTATAAATATTGAAATAATAAAGGAGGCAAAAGAGTTGGACGCAGAGGAGAAACTCCGCGATGCTTTTGAGGAGGAAGATGGGGAGGAATTTGATGAACACCCGGGGTTAATACAGCTCCGGGAAGATCGATTCAAGTCCAAGCAAAAGAACAAAGCAATCGCAGGTCGCTTCATCGGCAAGGGCAGGAAAACGAGAGAGGTGATACTGGTACCAAGATACTACGGCGAATTAGTGACCTGGGCTTTTCATCAATATATCGAGAGGGAGGGATGGAGCATTATCGAGACGCTGGGCTACCAGGAGCCGGAGCCATGGTACCTTGATGTCAGCACAAACAGTGAGAATAAAGTAGACTGCCTGGGAAACGGTAGAGCACTCCTTGAGAAGAACGAAAACCGTATGGTGGCTACCTTAGATATCAACCTGAGGAGTCGCAACTCGGTACAGGTGGAAGCGCCGTACCGGATGAAAGAAGAGGCGAAAAGCTTCATCGCTGGAATAGACAACATCGTAAAGACAGAAAACTTCTACCGGGGCAAGTGCTTCGAGTACGGCACGCGTCACCGGTTTCTTCAACCGGGACAAAAAAACTGGGACAGCATCATCTTGAGTGAGGACATCAAGGAGGAAGTAAGGGCCAATACGGTAAATTTCCTCAAGAAAAGAGAGCAGTGGGGTAAGTACGGTATACCGTCAAAACGGGGCATCATTCTGGCGGGGCAGCCGGGCACCGGCAAGACTATAATGTGCAAGGCACTGATGGCAGAGGCAGAAGGGATAACCTGCATCACCACCAACGCCTACGGAATAGACGAGGACGAGTATATCACCGAACTCTACGATATGGCTCGTGATCTGAGCCCTGCAATACTCTTCATCGAAGATATCGATCTTATCGGGCAGAACCGCAACGAGTTTGGCTACCAGAAAGGATCCGCACTCCTCTCCCTACTCAATGTAATGGACGGAATTGAGGATAACACGGAGATCATCACCGTAGCCACCACCAACTGCCTGGATACACTGGACAAAGCGCTCGGTGAGCGCCCCTCCCGGTTTGACCGGGTGATCCGGGTGGAGCGGCCGACGCTGGACCAGCGTAGAGAGTATATTGAGCTGCTGGGTAAAAAGGTGAGGATGGACGAGAACACCAAGGACTATATCGCCCGCCGCTCGGAATACTGTACTCCGGCCCAGCTGCAGGAGGTGATCCACGGACTGGTCATCGAGAAATCCGATGCGATGACCGGCGAAGAACCATACCTCGAGGTCAGCAAGGACGATATCGACAGGGCTATCTCCAGGATAAACGGAAGAAGTAAGCAACAGATAGGATTTACCATCGCCTGCAGCCATAACGGCAACGGCAACCAGAGAATAGTCTGGAACGAAAATGCAAAGGAGTTGTGAAATGAGCGCACATGACATTGAAGCGGAAAAGAACCGGGTAGTCAGGGACATGCACCGGCTGCTACTGGACCTGGAAGAGCTTGAGGAAGAAAGCCAGCAAGAGCCCGAGGAGAACGAACGGGACCGGATTATTGACCTCTACATACCTAAGGGGCTACGTGATATCCACACACGGCCATTACGGAGGCTATGAAGAGAGGGACTAAAAGATGTTAATGAAAGGCATAGCAGCCGCTGTCATAATACTTGTCCTCGTACTATTCACTATCCCGAGGTACAACCATTTACGACAGCTCAAGAACGCCGTAGAAGAAGGATACGCAAATATAGATGTCCAGCTGGCAAGACGCCAGAAGCTTATCCTTAGCATTATCAGGTTAGTGGATATATATATGAAGTATGAAATTGGTGCCTTTTCATCGATAGTTGAGATGAGAAATCGTTGGAAAGAAGATAATGCTAGATACAATATTGGAGGAATTGCTCTGGTAGCCCTTGCTGAGCAGTACC
Source organism: Dehalococcoidales bacterium (assembly GCA_028718465.1). The sequence continues at coordinate 6,239 of JAQULX010000166.1, forward strand.
CCAACCTTAGAGCAAATGAAACTTTCATCCGTTTGTTTAGCGAGCTATCCGATACCGAAGACAAACTGGCCTTTTCACGTCAGCACTTGAACGAAGCAATAAGAACATTCAATAACGAACGATGTACATTTCCCAATCTGATACTTCTGGGCTGGTTTTTTAAAAAGGAGGCATACTACGATTTTCCTACGGAGGCGGAGAGGTCGGTTGTCTGGCCCGACCCGATAGCCGGCTATAACCACCGTTCATGATAAAAGGAACCAATGAATTCACACATC
>JAQULX010000167.1 GCA_028718465.1 Dehalococcoidales bacterium
CGACGATGCCTCCGCCGGAACCATCACTGATTGCTTCGGGTGGATGAACCTTACCTGTAGCTATTTGTTTGCCCTCTACCCCCCAAAGGTAGTTACCTGCGGCATCCACATGATTAGCATATAAGCCAGTGCTATAGTGATACGGGGTATCGTCCCAGAAAATGAAAGCCCCGCCACTACCATCGCTCACCACGGCAGGGGGCTCTGGTGGGGGTGGTGTCATACCTCCCAACATGGGGATAAGGCTTCCTACCAGTACAACCAGGAGGAAAATTGAGAGAGGTATCGCAATCAGAGAAGGGCGAAGTTTCGAGAAAATAGATTTTGCTGGATCCGAGCGCTGCTCTTGCTCACCTAGTCGCGAAATCGCGTTATCCCACCACTCAGTAGATGGCTCAACCTTTTTTATTTCAGCATTGAAATAGTCTCGAAGCTTTTGTTCCAATCTTTCCTCATCCATCTCTATCACCTCCCCACTTCCCTTTCTTTGTCTCCGCCAAGGATTTCACCAAGACGGTCCAGTGCCCGGCTCAAGCGAGATTTAATCGTTCCTTCACGCTCTCCCAATACTCGCGCAACCTCTGGCACTGTAAGGTCGGAGAAATATCGTAGTACCACTGCTTCCCTCTGTTCAGAAGGTAATACCTCCAAAGCTTGCTTTAACTGTCGACGTTCTTCATCACGCATTATTGCTGTCTCAGCTGTGTTTATGTTGTCTATCATTTCAGGGACCTGTTCGAGAGGCACTGTCGGTATTCGCTTCTTTCTGAATTGCTGTTTAACTTCGTTAACAACTATGCGTATGAGCCAGAATCTTATACTGCCATGGAGACGCAATGAAGGCAGGTGTTTCCACATCTGGATTAATGTTTCTTGAACCGCGTCTTCGGCTGAGCTGCGGTCCCGCGTCATTAAGTAAGCAGTGCCGTAAAGCGCACTGCGGTACTGCTCAACGAGCATGCGAAATGCCTCTTTATCTCCTGATTGATAGCGGCGGACTAGTGCCGCTTCTTCCGATTCATTCAACTGGAGCGCTCCTCTTTGAATGACCCTCTAATATATTAGATGCAAGTTTAGGCCAAAACGTTCCATTATATAACGAATTTCTTAAATTATTCCTGTAATTCTACAGGTCCATTATCGCTATAAGTATATGACCATTAACCATATCTGGCAAAAATCATAAAGCAAGCCTGCCGTCTCATTCGTTAACATACATGCTCATTATTACTGGATAAATGTATGATATATCGTGGTTGTTGACAAATACCGCAGTTTCGTTCATACTTTGGTATGATAATAGTATGAACCCACTGGAGGTTGAATGATGAATAAGAGTACAAAAGTTGCCATAAGTCTGCCTGAGCACGTCTTGAAAGCTGTCGAAAAAGAACGGAAATCCAGAGGAGAAAGCCGCAGCGAATTTTTCCGGCGTGCAGTGGAAAAACTTTTAAAACAGGAACAGGAATCTAAGGCCATTGAAAAGTATATCCAGGGCTATTGTAATATGCCGGAGTCTACTGATGAGGTAGAGGTCATACACAGGGCAGGAACCGCCGTCCTGGCTCAGGAGCCCTGGTAATGAAGCGAGGTGAAATCTGGTGGGCAGAGTTAGGCCCTCCCGCCGGGAGACGTCCGGTACTCCTGCTTTCACGGGATGAAGCATACTCTGTCAGAGAACTGGTAACCGTCGCACCTGTGACTACCCGGATCCGCCATATCCCTTCCGAAGTTCCCTTAGGCCTGGAGGATGGTTTGCCCAGGCCTTGTGTCATCAATCTAGATACTATAACCACTATTGCAAAAGCTAGCCTGCAACAAAAATTAACTGCTCTAAGCCACGAAAAGCAAAAAGCTGTTGAGGCAGCCCTTCACTTTGCTCTAGGAATGGAGATGTAGTTTCGAATCGTGATACCATAATAAGCGTTATTACGGAACAAACACTTGCAAGTAATTTTGTGTAGCTAGCAAATTTTTGTCAAATTGCTGTAAGGTTTTGTTAAAGTTTTGCAAGCAGATGGTGGGCGCTACTGTACAATACACAGAACTAAAACTTTCGAGTTTAGCTTCAATTTGAAGAATAAAAAACAAAAAGCACGTAATTTGGTCCGCTAACTAATGCTTAGCCAGCATTGTTGAGGAAAATAAAATACAATTATTTAGTGTCTGGTCAACCATTGTCTAGCTGGTTGACCAGACACAACTTTTATATATTTAGTAAGTCAAGAATTCTAAAACCCTGACTCCTCCAAGAAGGACGATGTTAATTGGGTTTTAACTTCGGTTCTTTGGAAATGATCGTTAGTGTTCTGGAACCTCGAGTTAATGCAACGTAAAGATTTTTTGCATCAAGCTTATCTGCTCCAACGATCATGCAATTATCAAATTCAAGGCCTTTGATTAAAAGCGTACGGCTGACTATTCTTGGGACTAAACGTCTACCAAATTGCCTTGTTCGTTCCCTCACGATTAATGAGCTCTCTTGCAGGGATGCTGTTTTGCCGTTTGAGTGTTCTGTCAATGTTCTACACATTTCATAGTATAATTCAGCCCTGAATAGGTTGACCCCTTTCATTTTTCTAATGGATTCGAGAGCGGGCAAAATTGGAGATAACGATTCTTCCTGTGTAACTGATTTCAACAGTGCAATAATATTTTCTGGAATAGACTGTGTTTTTCTCATTTTATCACTCAGCCGTTTTGTGATATCTTTGAATGGGGTTTTTACTCCTGTGCAGCATACACCTGCAAAATCACAAACCAGCTGAGCTCGCATTAATCCGCGTGACGCCTCTAATTCTGATGCCCAAGTTATCAGGTCTTTACATTCAATTGTTTCCATGCTACTATAAAACCCACCGATATTTCGAGCCAACAAGTGACATTGTGCTTCCCATGTACCAATGATACACGCAGTTTCGTTTTTCCTGTTGCCAATTCTATAGTAACTTTTCCGTTGCTCACCCACATCAGTTGAAGAAATCCAGCATATTGTCTTCGGGATATGCTTTAAGTCAATGGTTTCTTTGGCTATGAGCTTTTCTCTTGCTACTTTAAGCCATTGTCCTAATTCTGGGTTAGTGTTAGCCCATCTCCATGGTGTATCTAATTCCCCTATTTTTGTGAATGAACTCATGACATCAGAATCCCATTCAGCAAGCTGATTTTGACCAAAACCAAAGATGCTTTGTAATGGGTCTCCCACAATACGGCAGGGTAATAAGCCCGCTAATTCTCTTATGATTTGGTGTTGTAACCTGAGACAATCTTGGTACTCGTCAACATATAATCCCGAATACGATTGCTTTATTATTCTCCGAATTACCCCATTCTCTAGGAGCTTTATCATCCCTTTATACACATCATTCCACTCTCCAGAGACTCCAGGGATGAAATTGGCAAGACCAGAGATCGCGGGATAAGCCGCAGAGTACCGTAATGACCAACCAGCAATCGTGTCTACCACATATGACCTCGGATCTGCCCCAAACTTCTGAAGTCGATTGCGGACCGCATATACACCAGCATGCGTATGTGTCAAAATGAGCTCTTGCCCTGTATTGTGATACGCGGTTGCCTCAGCTATCAAATTGGTCTTCCCACAACCTGCTGGAGCTATGACAACTCCATCCTTCGTTAGAGCGAACTTGGAAACCAAATCCATCTACTGCTCGCTCCATGCTCGTATCAAATTAAGCTTTTCCTCAATGTCCTTCGTTGCCATACCGGACAGATATTTAATCGCTACCTTACCAAATTCTTCACCGGTATCTATTCGCTTGAACCAATTTAGCTTCTTTGCGCTAAATCCAATAGCCAATCGTAGCTCATCTGATTCTTTCCATGTTGAGATATTTCCAAGCTCTGTAGGTTTTCTACCCAATTTACTGGCTACCGAATCGCGGATAGAATCTTCTCCTCGATCATCGGAGGCTATTTTCAACGTTTCCAATACTCCCATCCACGGGATGTCATTAAATATGCGTTCTTCAATTGCCAACTTGTCGTTCCAAATTAAAACGACTATACCCATCTTTTCCATCTCATCTTTTTTTATATGAATATCTTTTGTATCTGAATCGCCCAGATATAAAACCTTGTATCCTAACCCTATAAGATCTTCAGAGACTTTAACGGCAACACTGCCACCTCCCTCGGCGGGAACTACTCCTCGGCAAGCAAAGGAATCTTTTCCTTGGCCTAAAAGATATTCGTCAAATGCCCGACATAAGCCTACTTCAGTTTTGCCTTCACAAACAAGGACATGATTGCCCAGAAAAGCCTCTGACGCCTTTCGAACAGTCGCAACTAAATCACAAGGCACAGGAATTATCTCAACAGTTGCCCCGGGTTTCACCACATTAAGCCGACCAGGCACTTCTTCAACGACTATTGAGGAGTGGCTGGTTAAAATTACCTGTCCAAAAGTATTTTCGCCAGCCTGTTTTTCAAAACGCCTTAGCAAATGCCGCACTCTGTGAGGTTCCAATCCGTGCTCGAATTCATCGATTAAAATAATACTACCTGATTCCGCCAAATGGCTTTGTACCGCCATTATTAATAATCTTCGTGCTCCCAGACCGACTCGTCGAATCGGGACTTCCCCATCATGTAATGTAAAACCAGCTTCACCGATGTTCACTGCCGCAGCATCTAGATTAGGGACATATTCCGATTGAGGCAGCACACCCAATGCCCGTCCTAAAACTTCTGCTTTCTTGGCAGCCTCTTGGAAGTGTACTAGTGAACCAGCAGGTATCTTTTGGCGAGCCGAACGGCTTGCTTCTGCCAAGATCATGTCAATATCATCAGGTTCACCAGTCAATCTTGACAGAGCAGTTCCCCTCCTCCAGGTCAATTGTTGATTAACATATCCGCCCAAACGCATTACACCTAACTTCTCCCTATCGCGACCAGAGACGTAATGTCCTTCGGGATGTTCCTTGTTTATTATCAACCATTCGGGATCAAGCGATTTATCAACAGTCAATCTAATAGTTAACATAGGGTCATCACCCGTCAGAAAATCATCGTGACACTCACCATTACAGTAGCCGCTCAAGAATAACCCGAACTTGTTTTCTCGAAGCAGATCAGAAGGGAAATCTGTTACCGATACCGTTATTAATATTGGTTCATCAGTTTTTAGCTGATAGAAATCTGAGTCATCGAAACTGATACCCGACCTTGGATTAAGAGCTAGATCTATCGCGTCCAAAATCGTTGACTTTCTGGAGTCTCCTGATCCAATGAGGCACACGAGGTCGCTATTAGGGTACCAATCTAGTGTCTTGATACCTCGGAACCGTTCGATAAGTAAATGTCTGATTTTCATGTGTTAAGCTCCGTCATCAATAGTTATCAGATTGAACCAATTGTTAAGGTTAAGGAAAGTATATCCTCCAATGGTTTCATCTGCAAGCCATATATGATCTCCCTTTTAGCCCTTGAGCGAATTTAAATTCTCAAGTTATCCCATGATAATTTACATTTCAGCAAGTACTTTCTTAATTATGCAAATTATTGCACGCAGCGGTGGGTGCTACTTGTAGGATACTGAATTACTGGACTTCTCTTATTGAGCTTTTGGTTTAGCAATAATTCTGCTTTGGTCGATTCAGGCAGGGTATTCCAGAGTTCAACAGCCATCTTCTCATCTCCTTTTTTCACAGCTGATTCAATATTAATTAGGATAACAATATCTCTAGTACTCGGAGCAGAAAAAAGCCGTTGGATCATTGCACAAAGTCTATTTAGAAAATGTGGGCGTATCGTCGTACTCGTTCATTACGTTATGGTTATCAACTACGCTATATGCTATAATCCGTATCAAAGCATTTGGCTATACTGGCTAGGATAGTCCAGATTATAGATACAATTTCTCAAAATACTTGGCAACAGGAGATAGTTACTGCTATACACTAAATGTTCGAGTTAACCTCCGCCAACTAATATAGGCTGCATCTCGATTGACTTATCATTCTACATGCAGTCATACAATATGCAATGCGGTTTGTTTTTTATATAAAAGGAGAGATGAAACAATGGTCAACACTGAAAGTTCATCTGGTCCCTATGTACTCGATGATTATGGGTTAATAAACTGGTTCAAGAACAATTATCAAGATATTGTGTTCATCAATGAGAAACTCCCGTTTGAGGCGCACGACCGAACTAAAGAACTTCTCAATAGCATCGGAAAATTGCGAACATCACCCCTATATGAACAGAAGGATGAAGTTGCGGCTATATGGCGAAATCTTTTGGGAAAGGCCATTGTATACTTAAAATCAAAGGATGAAAGAGAAGAATTCCATGACGACGAAGATATAGGTGTTGAGAAATTAACTGAATTTTTCGATAGATTTAGAGAGTTTGAGCCACTTTTATATGGGGCCAGTGCAGAACGCTATCGAGACCATATGGCTCATATGCTTTGTGTGTTCTTGACTGGTGAATATTTAATAAGAAAGGCAATA
>JAQULX010000168.1 GCA_028718465.1 Dehalococcoidales bacterium
GCCGTTGCCATTTAGTCTCTGCACGTAAAGTCCTTCCTCAAGGACGTAAGAGACGATTGCTCCGCCCGCTCCATCACTGACTATCATGGTATGTGGATTAAGCGAGGTAGAAGCTACCTTGACTCCACCCGCCTGCCAGCTTATCGTGCCGTCAGCATTAACCCTCTGGGCATACACGCCCGTATCTTCTCTTGAATCCCTCCAGATAATAATGGCTCCCCCTGAGCCGTCGCTTACCAGCCGGTGTTCAGTCGGAAAAGCTCCTTCAGCCGCTGAGTTTATTTCAAGAGGCATTCCTCCTTTCCTCCAGAGCATGTTGCCTTTGGCGTCTACCCTTTGAACAAGGATATCCATCCTGAGAGCCTCTGCCGAGCCGCTTTCAATCCTGCCTCTGGGCTGTTGATGCCAGGCGATGATAGCTCCACCTGCTCCATCGCCGGTTATTTGCAAAGTATCGGAATAAACCTCTTCCGGGGTAGAGTAAAGCAAGATACCTTCCTTCCCCCAGGAAAAATCCCCATCCGTATCTATTTTTTGCGCATAGATATGATGGCTGGAAAATGTCTCTCCTGGTTGTGCCTCCTCTGGGTAACGCAGTTCTTCACGAACGATGATGGCCCCACCCAGCCCGTCGCCAGCTATCCGGCGGGAATTACCGGAGTGTTCCAGCAGAACCCCATGGCGACCCCAGGGTAAACCTCCATCGGGACCTACCCTCCCGATATATATTCCGGTTTTATCCGGGCTGTAGTCGAAAATAACCCCACCTAAGCCGTCGCTGACTATCTGGTCGATTCTGGTATCACTTGCAAGAAAGCCGACATCGGCGCCGGAATCAATCCGGAAAATATAATAGTTGTTTTCTGGCTCTATTGATGAAGGGGTACTGGGCATGGCGGTAATAATGCCGCCGGAGCCGTCACTGATAACTTGAATAAACGAAAAGTTATAGAACTGGTTTTGGGTCTCAACGAGACGAAAACCTTTTCCTAACCAGAACGACTTTCCATCTGGGCTGATTTTCTGGGCATAAACAAGCCCACCCAGCTCATCTTCGTACACGGCGAACGCACCACCATTGCCGTCACCGGCTACTTTGACCCCGTACAGCGAATCAATATGCCGGGGGCATCCGGTTAACAGCAATAAAGACGAAATCACCAATACCATTAAAGCTAAAATAACCAGTATTTTCTTTTTATTCATTGCCAGTTCCTTTACGGAGAGAGCTTCATCTCAAAAAGCGACTCCCTCAATCTGACCTCGTTTGTTCTTGGTTTTTTTCGTTTAGTCAGTAAAGCACCCACTTATATAACGTGAAAAGTTCAGTTAAGTTTTACCTTAAACTCCCAAAGGCCTGTCCAGTCTCCTAGTTGTCTGACAGTAAAAATAAACTCTTGAGCGTCAATAGGGATGGGGCCAATATCCCAGATGAGCCGTACTCCGCTATCATTACTTTTCATTCTGATGTTCAGGGGTTGCCTGGCGATACCGCCATCCACACAGTATTCCGCAATTGATTTCGCCAAAAGAGATTCAAACATCTGAGATACCGGTTCTTCCATTGGGTGCTCCTGAGGCGGGGTATAACCCGGAGGCACGGTAAATACAGAGACGGTCCCTTTTACCGCATTGAGTTCGAGGCTTTCCAGGGTAACCGTAATTCCCTCTGCCGTCACAGACTGGTTTATTTCCAAGTCTTTGTTCATAGCGCTGTCGGGAGGCACGATCTGGAGCCTGGTCTTGAGGTCTGCGGTGAATCTTTCCCCGGTACTTTGCTCGATAATCACATACTCGTAGCTAATCTCATACCAGCCTGGAGGTACCTGCTGTCCATTGTTATCTTTCTGATCCCAGACACCCTTGGTGCGGTACCATGACATGGGATATTCGGTAACAATATCCTGAGTCCGGTTGCCGGCTGGAGAAGAGTACACAACTTCATTTCGATCTACCGACCTTATTTGCATTGCCGGACCATAAGGGTCTATGGTGATAATACCGAAGGATAAATTAGTGATCGAGATACTGTACATCACCTCGTCGCCGGGAAGGAAATTTTCTTGATTATTAAAAATACCAATGCTCGCCTTAAAGGGTAGACCTGATTCCAGCGGTATCTCAAACTCCCAGAGCCCTTCAGTGCCTCCGAGCTTGGTTAATCTGAGAGCCAGTTTGCGGGAACCCTGCGGCACGGGGTCCAGGTTCCAGATGTACCTCACGCCGTCTTCCAGAACTAATGTACCGAACTCGGCTTTGTGCGCCGGTTTCCAGTCTTCACCATCGACTTTATACTGAGCCTCGTTCCCGGTGGACCATCTCAATTCTTGCTCCCGATTGTAATCCTCGGGTATCAAATTGATGTAAAGTGCAGCCCCGGTGGTCCTCATTTCGAGCTTTTCCAGGTTAACGGTAATGCCATCGGCGGACTGAGATTGGGCTAATTCGATATTATTCTCTACGACGCCGCCCGGAGGAAGTACCAGAATCCGCGCAGCATGAGCCTCGGAACCTTGCATAGACCTGGTATCAGTAATCTCTCGGCTGTGTATATTCACCCTGATCTCATACCAGCCGTATGGTACCTGCTGCCCGAAATCGTTTTTTTGATCCCAGTTCAAAACGTATTCCCTAGCTTCTCCGGGCTGGAGTTCCAGTTGCTCCTCGCCCGCGGTGAAAGTACGAATTACATTATTTGTTGAAGATAGATTGCGTGATTCAACTTTAATTTCAGGAGGAAAGTCCCTTATGACCCTGGCAGCGGAATCGTGATTGGTAAAAGTCAGCTTGATTTCGACGTTGCGGCCGGATGGAGAAACCATATCTGGAATCTCATAAAAGCCTATGGTCCCGGAAGGAACCAGGTGAGCACCCGGGTTTGGGTCAGGATTTGAGATCGCTGACGGCGTTGTTGGCTCTGCGCCTTCCGGGACACAACCTGAGATTACCACCATTGATAAAAGCATTAAGCATATAACCAATATCTTCATGACGGGACCTCCATACAATCCCTCAACTTGTAGAGCGACTCGCGAACAATCGTGCCCACCCTCGATTCGGAAAGACCCAGTAATTTCGATATCATGCTGTTGTTCAACACCGCCGCAAGCCTGAGAGAGATTACCTCTTGCTCCTGTATAGATAGACCGGGCAGCACTGGCTTCATGTTGTTCCTCTTCAAACAGCACAGGATCTCCTTTCGTGCGCATACAAATACCTCTGTCGAGAATTTCCTTTCATCCCTACAGTAGTTACCGTATCTAGCCATCGCCTCTTTAATTGCTTTCAAGCTCATCTCTTCCGCTGCCTCTCGGTCATTTAGCCAATAGTTTATATATTGAAAGACTCTGGGTAAATACTGCTCACAGAGGAGCTCCGCTATATCTACATCATTTTCATTTGAATTCCGCTCTGACTTAAACACGAATTAATCTCACACATGTCTCTATCTAGTTATACGAAAGGGATAAGGTACTATTACTAATACTAAAACATCCGATAAATAACTCTTATTTCTCTAGTAACACAGGCCTTGACTATCAAAAAATAAATTCGCTAGGGATTTATCTTAATTCCGTCTTTACCCCAAAGTAAATTACCGGAAGAGTCTATCTTCTGAAGAAAAGCTTCTTGGAGGTTAGCTGGACTACCGGTCTGCCAACCTAACCCAATGTCGCCACCGTTGTCTTTAATGATCTCTATTGGTATTCCTGCCACATTATCCGCCACCAGTAATCCGCCTTCTCCCCAGTTTTTATTCCCTGCGATATCAATTTTTTGCACATAAAGCTTACCATCTCCATCTATCCATGAGATAATAGCTCCGCCCGTGCCGTCACTCACAGCGCTGAAGAGAGGAGATTGCTGAGGAAGATTTGTAATTATGGGAAGTCCATTTTTTTGCCACATCACTTGACCTTGAACGTCTACCTTTTGAGCATAGATCGCCATACCCTGGCGGTGATCCTCCCAAAAAATGATACCTCCCCCTGAATCATCACTGACTACCTCTGTTTTTGGATGCACGGAGTTTCCGAATTCATGCACAGGTGTGTACCACAGAACACGTCCACTGGATTCGATGCTAAGAATCCAGACATAAGACGCTTGTTGTTCGAGCACTTCAGCCCAGGTAATGATGGCGCCCCCTGCGCTGTCACAGGCTATTTGCGGTTCCTGTTGTAGGTTGGTAGCAAGATATTTGATCCGCACGCCTTCTGGCATACCTTCCTGTTCCCATAAAGCTTCCCCATTAGCATCTAGTTTCTGAACCACAAAATAGGGATTCTCACGATTATCCCAGAGAAAAAAAGCTTCCCCGTTTTCATTAGAGGTTAATTTGAGGCCGTCGCCACCCTTGTTAATCGGGCTATTCCAGAGCTCATTGCCTTGAGCATCCAAACAAAGAGCGTGATAACTATCTCTGCTTGCCCACGCTACGATAGTTCCGCCCATGTTATCAGATACAATCTGCATCCCTTCCTCGGAATAATCTTTGTTCCATTTTATTTGCCCTTGAGAGTCCACCTTTACCAGCGAAGAGTGGTCAAAGCGATATGAGTCATTGTTGCCATTTTCCGGGTTAAGCACCTCTCAGGCTACCAGGACCTCATTGTTTGTCCCCTCTATCATTCCAACAATGTTCACTCGCAAGTTACCAGCTTCGTAGAGAGTGCTGTTCCAAACAGTTGCACCTTCTGCATTGATTCTCCGTAGTTTTACGCTATCATCTCCGGCGGTTCCTCCGATCCGATAAGCAGCAGTAATATCACCTGAGGTATTGGAGATTACATGTAGATTACTTATTGATGGTTGCGAAGGTTGATTAATACTAGTACAGCCCGCTGTAATGATTACCAGGCTAATAGATAGCAACCATATAACGAACTTCTTCAACTTGTACCTCCTGCTTATTTACTAATCCCAACCCCTGCAGCCCCCCACAGTAGCTTGCCAGCAAGGTCTACCTTTTGTACAAAGGCATTTTTCGAATTCTGTTCTTGGTCAGGCGCCCAGCCAATAATGACCCCATCTCCACCAGTCGTTGATATTATCAAAGGTAAATTAGCCACATTTTCAGCTATCGCCAAATAGTCTCCCCACAGTTTATTACCAGAGACATCCAGCCTTTGGGCAGACAAACTTCCGTTTGCGTCTCGCACCATAATGACGGCTCCACCTGTACTATCAATCACAGATGCAAACCTGGGTGATATATTGGGCAAGCCAGTATAAAGCGGTATCCCGTTCTCCTGCCATTGTACTTGACCTTCCGCATTTATCTTTTGGGCATAAATTGCCATTCCCTGGCGGTGATCCTCCCAAAACACGATTGCCTTACCCGAACCATCGCTAGTCAGCCTGGTTTCCGGATGGACGGTTGATGACAGTGAGCGTAAAGAGCTTCTCCATAGCAGATTGCCCTCAGCATCAATTCTTGAAAGAACTATGATATTCATTTTTCCTTCAGAGCTAGCTTCTGCCCACGAAATCAGAGCCCCCCCGGCACCATCACCTACAATCTGAGGTTTATATTCCAGAGGAGAAGCGAAATAGCTTATCTGAATACCATCGGTGCCCCATAAAAAGTTCCCATCAATTCCCAATTTGTGCACGACAAAAGAACTATTAAACAAATTATTCCACAGGGTTAAAAAGCTTCCATCTTGAGCACTTGTTAATTGAAGTTTAAATCCCTTATCATTAATATCCCTTCCCCAGAGAGTTACGCCATTGGTATCTATCCGTTTAAAACAAAAGCCATCCTGGTTTTGCCAGGCAGCAACAACGCCCCCGGTTCCATCGGTTATCATGTCGGTGATTTCGGCATCCAAATCTTTTTGCCAGAGAATTTGCCCCTCGCTATCTACTTTGGCCACGATAGAATGGTCAAAATTGTAGGCTCCTTTCTTTTCACTATCAGGAATAGCCACTGACCAGGTAACCACAGCATTGCCTACGTCATCCATGACAAGTTTATTAATAGTGCACCGCTTGCCCTTTCCCGCAAATATAACCTTATTCCATAAATAATCCCCTTGGGGGCTTATCCTCAGCATACGGACATCCTGACCATCTGGACTTGCCTCCATCCGATAGGCTATTAGGGCTCCACCTGAGCTATCACCCGTTACTGAGGACACGATAACAGGATGTTTTTCGCCCATTCCCCCTATCATTGGCGGCTGTGTAGGATTTGACACCTCTCTTAATCCAGGTAAATTTCCAGTTCCCCAGAGCGTACCTATTACCATTATTACCAGCATTACTGGCACTACAGCACGCCATAGTGGCTTATCCATCCAACCACCCCACCTTTCCCTAAAAGAAGGTTGCACGTTTTCCAATCGCTGCTGTAACTTCTCCCATAGCTCAGGTGAAGGGGAAACTTCATCGGCTTCCACATTGAGAGCCAGGCGTAGGTCCGCCTGGATTTTATTCAAGGTCTCCAGCTCTTGTCG
>JAQULX010000169.1 GCA_028718465.1 Dehalococcoidales bacterium
AGCAGCATATCGGCAGCGATGGCGCTCTGCTGGAAAAGACAGGCTATTTACCTGGTACGATAAGTGACGGATTCGGCGGGAGTTACCGCGTTCGCATCGCCTCTGACCCTCCCACCGGGCCGCCCGCTCAGCGACGCATGATTCTCTATATCCAGAGAATCAATCCCGCACTTAGTCAATTCTGGCCGGAAAAACAGGTGCTCGCTACTGAACCGCGTTACCAGATTAGCAATGTTGAATATATTGCCGATGGTGCAGGCGGCATCATTCTGCTCTGGCAATTCCAAAAAGAGTATATCGCTTATGGTGGAATATTTGCCCGGAAAATTGATGCCGAGGGCAACATCCTGTGGGGCGAGACGGGGATTGCCGTATTCAATAAACCCGACAAGTACCAGGCGAATGCCGTTCTCCTCAACGATGATTCAGGTGGCGCCCTTGTTATCGCTGTGGCCGGGAATAACGCCCTCGGCGGCGATATGGTCTATGCCCAGCATCTCGATGCCGAAGGAAACCGGCTCTGGGGCGACGGTATAAGGGTAGACCGGTAAAGGAGCAAAGATGAACAAACCGAAAAAATCTATTATGCTTTATGATGCCGGGGGATTGATAATATTTATTATGCTCTTCGGGATCCCTTTTGGCAGTATCTTTGATTATCTCTGGAACCTGCTGGTGTTCTCCGTTGCCCTGTCCTTTCTTCCCGTTGTAAGCAAAATCAAGCTCAGTAAAGGCAGAAGATTCCTGTACATCCTCTTCATAACCTTATTGGGCATAATTATTGATTGGGCTTACTTTGAACTGACCTGGGATACCCATTTCGGCAAGACCGGACTCTGGATGCCGGCTATGTCTCAGGGGCTGCAATTTGTCTGGATGCTCCTGCCCATAGCCATGCTTTGGCTGGTCAATTTCGCCCTGTCATACGCTTACCTGAAGCTGGAGCGTAAACCGGCAGTTATATTGGGCGGTGTCATGGCGTTGTTCACTGCTCCCTGGCTGCTGCCGACTATCCCCTATCTGATGGGGTGGGTAATTTAATGTAATGGAGAATGAGAATGAAAACGCAAGCATTTATATTCCTTATCATGTTGATCGGGCTTTTACCTGTCACCGGCTGCCAGCCGTCTGTGAATGAGGAGCACATGCCTGGTACCATTAATACTCCGGAAGAAGTTCAGCCACAGGACATCTCCGTCCTGGAACATGCCAGGCCATACCGGGTCGTATCCGAAGGTAATATAGCTAACCGGGACCCGAACCGGAGTGTCGGACTCTGGTTTATCACCTCGGAAGAAGCCTCCTGTTTTGAGGAATACGCCCAGACTGCCGTCCAGGCAATTCTTGATTTGTATCGCCTTCACGGAAGAGACTTTACTTCCGTACTGCTAATACCGAATGATAAACTGGAATACGCCGGGTTATCCTTTGCCCAGGCTAATTTCGCCGCCGACGGAAAGGGCGCTGCCGGTATGACCGGGGATGCCCCGGCAAAAGAAGGTTACTGGGTTGTGCGGGCTGCCGACCGCGAACTCAATGAACAGGAACTGGCCATCGCCGAGCTCTGGAAAGACAAACAGCAGGACTTTCCGTCGAAAATTCCGGCAAGCAGCCTTAGCTACGACCCAGTAGCCTTGCGGCATTATATCGCCGATACGCTGAATATCCCCTATGACAAAGTTCAGATGCCTGACCTGGAAATGCACGAATACGAGCTTGGCCAGGACTTAATGGATTGGACGAAGACTCTGGTTGTTAATCACAGCCAGGACAATTCTCCTTCCACTTCAAATCTCCCTTCCACCAGTACTGCCGGATCTGTAGCAGGGGAATGGCAGGCTCTTTCCGGAGGTGGTAACGTACTGGACTTGCTGGTGACTGATAATGAAGTCTGGTCCACCACTTCAGATGGCGTTATCCATTGGAATCTGGACAGCGGAGACCGTTCCCAATATACCGAAAAGGACGGGTTAGGCAGCAACAATGTCAGAGAAATTACCCGCGACATCCAGGGCAATATCTGGGTGACCTGCCACGTTAGCGGAGTCAGCCGATTTGATGGTGAAAAATGGGAGAGCTTTAATGTTACGAACGGGCTGTGCTCTGACGGTGTTATCACCTTAACCGCGGATGAGAAAGGTGGGGTGTGGGTCTCCGCATATTGGGGAGTGAGCTATTTTGACGGCCGGCAGTGGTCATCCTACTCCAATCATGACCCCAATGAAACTCCAATCGGTGGCCCTAATCCAATGAAGGATTGCACGAATCTCACTATGGTTGATGCGGAACTCGGAGCCGCGGACGTGATTTTTGTGGATAGCCGGGGCGATGTCTGGTTCAGCAGCCGTGGCAGGGGAATAACCCGTTTTGACGGTAAAGAGTGGCAAACGTTTACCGACGCAGACGGTCTGGGTAAAGGCGGCATCAACGTTATCTTTGAGGATCAGGATGGCATTATCTGGTTCAACAGTTCAGCCGGGATGACCGGCTTTGACGGCGCCCGATTTACCTATCATCCAATACCCGACTACCAGTCGGTAATACCTCGACCGGTAGGCCGGGACATTTTACAGGATAATCAGGGCACTCTCTGGCTGGCGGCCTATGGCGGAGGCGTCAGCCGTTACGACGGCAGTCAATGGCAGACATTCTGGGCTCAGGATGGCCTGCCGGACGATAATGCCCGGGACCTTTTTCTTACTTCGGATGGTTGTCCGGGCGTCATTACGGATAAAGGGGTCTGCCGGTTTGACGGCGCCGCCTGGCAGCCGATGACCACAGCGGACGGACTGCCTGAAGGCCAGGTCAGGGTGGCAGTAAATGATGATGCGGGCCGGCTCTGGCTGGCAGGGGAAGGAGGCGTGAGCTATTATAACGAGTAAGCAGGAAAGGCGGTAGACAGATATGAAACATACGAAATACATCCTCATTGTCACCCTGTTACTGGCAGTTTTGACATTCCCTGCCTGCAGCCTGATAATCGGTGAACAAACCGGGATATCTACTGGCATTCCTCAGGGAGCCAGGAGTGTGGAAGAGTATTTTCAGGAACTTGATGTACCGGCTTCCGAAACCGGACTAAAAGAATTGAAAGCCGCGGTGGGAAGCATTCTGTCCCCCATACCCCTGCCGACCTCGCTGCCGGATAACTACCAGGTCCGGCGGGTTATTCCCCGGGAAAGCGGCATTATTGCTAAAGGAATCAAAGTCCCGGAAATCAACCTGGTACTCTCCGATGGGGAGATTCCGGGCGAGCTTGACCCTAACGATTTTCACCTGGTATCCTCGGGCTCTGCGGACTTATGGCCGGAGATATTCGATACCATCGGACACCGGAGTATTGTTGTTACTCTTTCTTACTGGAGAGGATATCCCGTACCAGGTTCGTACTATTATGATGCTTTCCTGCCTTCTCCTGAGGACAACTACCTGCCGGAATACCTGGGACTGGAAACCGGGGATACCGAAAGGATCGGCAGCGCTGATGTTTACCTGATGACTCAGGGAGCTACCGCCTGGGCGGAATGGCGGCTGCCGGACTGGGATGCCCCGCAGTTCATCGTTCGGGTAATGCCCGGTAAAGAAGTAAGCCCGGAGGATTTCCGGGAGGTAATTGCTTCCATCGATCTGCCCGAAGAGGAATTCTTGCTGCCGTATCCGGCGGAAGACTATTCCACGGACAGACTGTTCCCCGATCCCAATCTGGAAGCCTATTTCCTGGACAACTTCCCCGGTCTCACCGCGCCGGTGACGGCCAAAGATGTGAAAGAAGTTGACGCTATATCCGCCTCCGGCCGGAATATCGTCTCCCTGGCCGGGCTGGAGCATTGTCCCAATCTTAAATATCTTAACCTGGAAAATAACCATATCGCGGATTTATCGCCCCTTGGCCGGCTTGATAATCTGATCGAGGTCAATCTTACCGGCAACCTGATAACTGATGTTACACCTCTGGCAAAACACAAGAACCTGAAAAAGCTTGAAATGGGATATAACCGGATTATAGATGTGGAACCCTTGGCCTCGCTTACCGAATTAGAATACCTGGACCTGGGCTGGAATCAGGTCGATTCCTCATCAGCGGCACTTTCACGGCTTACAAGGTTGACTCACCTCGATCTCGGCGTCAATAATATACCGGATATCATTGCTATAGGCGGGGGTTTGAAAAATCTGAGATATCTTTATCTTAATCATAACCTGATTCAAGGCACTCAGCCATTATCCGGCTTGGCCATGCTGGAGAGCCTCTACCTGAGTGATAACCAAATTGAGGATATTTCTCCGTTGTCAGGACTGACCAATTTACGTAACCTGGGACTCTATCATAACCGGATCAGCGATATTACAGTTTTAGCCGGCCTGGAGCAGCTTGAATACCTGGATTTGAGAGTCAATAGCATCAAAGACCTGGCACCCCTTAACGGAGTCTCTCTGCCAGAATTAATACGGATTGACTTGAATTATAACTATATCAGCGATGCCTCACCGTTAACTCAGGCGTCTTTACCGAAGCTGGAGATTATCACCTTGCAGGGCAACAGGCTGACTGAAGAAGAAATGATGGAAATAAGGCAGGAGTTAACCACTCATTCTAAGTAGGGATGAGCATTAAACGCTTAGCCATAAGGAGGATATATGGAACCTGGTATTGGTATTAACTTTAGTGTGTTTATTAGCAGTCTTGTCAATGCCGCACCAGGCTTAGCAGTCTGGATCGTGGCACTGGTCTTATCCATTGTTTTACTCAATCGGGGAGGCGGCAGGCCGGAACGCCTCTTGATAATTGGCTCCAGCCTGATGCTGGCAAGCACATTTTTAAGAGTCTTCGTGCCGGTTATACAACGCTACCTGATACACAGCGGATTGACCAATGTCAGTGCGGCAGGAATCATATCCGGAATTAATATATTCCTGGGTTTGATCAGCCTGGCGGGAATCATCTGTCTTTTCTATGCTATCTGGAAGAGGTTTAACGAAAGAACAAATATCATAGCAGGAGATTATTGAAAGGAGAAAGAAATATGGGTTGGGGAAGAATGTTATTGCTGGGAAACTGGGGACAGCAAATGGATATCGAAGACCAGAGAATGGAGATTGAAGAGTTGCGGCAGCAACTGGCTGCTGGTGCTAGAGCCGGGGATACTACGCTCAAGAACCGGGTGGCTCAACTTGAAAGGAAGAACAGCGAACTCAGGCTATACCTGGCTTCTCTTATCCGGTATCTCGGGCATAAAGGAGTGTTGCGCCAGGACGAATTTCGCAAGCTGGTGGAGACCATTGATAGAGAGGATGGGGATGCGGATAACGGCTACCGGGGTAAAATCATAAAGTGAGCGTAATAGTGAGAAAGAGACGAATTATAATCGCAGCCATAACCTGGTGCATGGCGGCAGTCCTGATGATCACACTGCCAGGATGCAATCGGAACGATGCCCAGATGAGGATACCTGAGAATATTAATGAACTATCTCTGGTGCAGATGTGGGATGACGTTGTGAAGATAATCGGCATCCAGCAACAAACAGCTTATCTGGATGAGTTTTTGCTGGATGTCAGCTACCAAAACGGCAAGATTAATACATTATGGTTTACTTGCTATGTAACTAATAATAGACTCGATTGGACCCATTATTTCATTGGTTTCGATGAAGGTCGAAGATTGCGGTGGCAATCAGATGAAACCCAGGGAGTTCCCAGCGAATTCAACATCCGGTTAATTTACAATCCCCGGATTTTATTCGCCGAGCTGGATAAAATCGGCTTTTCTTATGTTCAATCCACCTCTTCAGGATTTTCCGCTCACGCACAACAGACACGCAACTCCACATTCAGCATTGATTCGCCCATAGCGATACCATATCACCTAAAAGATGGGAAGTTGATACCGCTGAAATTCATAACGCTGAATAGTGAGCAACTCAGCATGCCTGTATGGATAGGCAGGGGGCAAAGACAAAAGCCTCCCGCGCCTCCTGTGCCCCCGGACTCGGAGTATGTTCAGCTTGAAATCTGGTTCCTCAGCGAAGATATAAATAAGGCGGAAAAGGTAGAGTACCTGGAGAGTGGCGGTAAAGCCGGGTACTCTGCTTTCGTTTCCGGAATTCAGGATGTGCTGCCGGTCGGTTGGGAACTGCAAGTTATCGACCAGACGGGAATAATGGACCCGCCTCATGGATTGAATGAACCTATCTTCCGGATAGACTTCGTTGACCGCACGCAGCAATTTAAAGATTCGGGAGGGCGAGTCTTTAACCCGAGTCTTCGTCTTTATTTTTACGATATCCAGGAAAAAGACGCTATCCTTAACGTTATAGAAGCGGAGAAAATATATTCCTGGGATATTCCGGACTATTTCGATGAGACTTCCCGATATATTATCGTGACATCACCTTTATACATCAACGGCGGAGTCTTCACCGACCAGGCGATGGAGCTTTACCGTCCGCTGGAGACATCTC
>JAQULX010000170.1 GCA_028718465.1 Dehalococcoidales bacterium
GCCGAGATTACATGGATCATGCCCGGCCATCTTGGCATAGGGACCATCCGCGCCGTAACTGCTTGCCGCACAGTAGATCAACTGCGGATTAATTGTCTTGAGAACATCATAATCGGCATGTAAGTGTTTCATGACTCCAGGCCGGAAGCACTCCACCAGCACATCCGCCTTCTTTACCATCCGGTAAAATACCTCCAGTCCTTCTTCAGATCGCAGATTAATGACAATTGTTTCTTTGTTGCGGTTCAATCTGTTTAAAGCGGCAAAGCGCTCATCCAGAGGGTGAATGCCCGCTTGCTTCTCTATCTTGTTCCCTTCGGGGGGGTCGATTTTGAGCACTCTGGCGCCGAAATCACCCAAGAACATGGCGCTCTGCGCCGGCGGGTAGCCTCGCGTCATATCGAGAACAGTGATACCTTCCAAAGCCTGCATTTTCATCCTCCAATCTTAATTCTGAATTTCGTCGGACTATCATGCCTGATTTATTTTGAAAGTACACTCAATATGGATATTTTGTCAATCCGTTAATAGAAGTTCTGTTCATTTTTGGGTGTTAACTTTTGAATTTTAAAGCCTGATTGGAAAATTAGACACTAAAAGTATACACCAGCTTAATATCACATTTGACAGTCGAAATTGATGAATATATATTCTTAAGCAAACCCGAATTGATGATACAAAACCGGTCATAAATCCACCAGGACGAAACAGAAAGGTTTAGTTTCGCTCATTTAGACGCAATGCTTTTAATAAGAAGATAAAAGCGTAAGGAGAAATGACAATGGCGAAAAATAATATCCTTCACACCGAATTCTGTGACATGATGGGAGTTCAATATCCAATTGTTGCTTCCGGGATGGGGTTTGTTTCCGGGCCTGCCCTGGTGGCGGCGGTCTCAAATGCCGGTGGGCTGGGCGTTCTGGGAGCAGCCGGATTTACTCTGGATGAGCTGCGCCTGTTAATCAAGAGGACCAAAGACCTCACTAACAAACCTTTTGGCGTGGATGTCCCGATGCCTCCTCAACTGGAACTGGAAGATATGAATGCCGATGAAGAAGCTTTACGGGCCAGCTTCCCTCCGGAAGCAGTTGCCTTTGCTAATAAGTTTGCGAAAGAGGAGGGTATACCTGAAGCCAGGGGCAGTGCAGCGCTGCAAATATTCTCCATCTCATACACGCGGGAAGCCTTCAAGATTTGCCTGGATGAAAATATTCCTGTATTTGTCTCTGCGGTAGGAGACCCAACCTGGGCGGTTCAGGCAGCCCATGCTCAGGGAATGAAAGTTATGTCCTGTATCGGCCTCGTCCGGCAGGCCAGACGTCTGGCTGGAAATGGTGTGGATGTCATCATTGCCCAGGGTACTGAAGCCGGTGGCCATACTGGTAGAATCGGCACTATGCCTCTGGTTCCCCAGGTAGTAGATGCTATCCGTCCGACGCCGGTACTGGCGGCTGGAGGCATCGCTGATGGCAGGGGTGTGGCTGCGGCTCTTGCTTTGGGTGCAGTTGGGGCCTGGTTAGGGACTGCTTTCGTAACTACTAAGGAATCATGTCTGGAGACCATAGAATTTGGTCATATGACTCAGTGGGAAGTAGATGTCTGGAAACAGAAAATCTTGAAAGCCACCGAAGATGATTCAATAATATCCAAGACATTGACCGGTAAAACTCTGCGAATGATTAAAAATCGGTTCCAGGATACCTGGGAGAAAAAGGGAGGTCCGATTCTCAGGACTCCCCGGCAAAATGCGTTTCTGGCTGACTTGATGGAAGGCGTCAGGCAGGCAAAAATGGCTGATTACGTTTTCCCTGTCGGCGGGCAAATCTCGGGCATGATTAAAGAAATAAAACCCGCCGCACAACTGATGGATGAGCTGATTGAGGGAGCCTCTCATGCTCTGGAGAAAATAGGCAGGAATTCAAAATAGCGCAGTTTTAAAAGAAACCGCAATTCAGGAGAAATGATGAGCTACGAAGCGATTATATACGAGAAAAAAGGAGCCGTGGCCAGGATTATCCTCAACCGACCCAAAGCCATGAACTCTTTGACCTGGACAATGGCCCGTGAGATTGCCGAAGCGCTGGATGACGCCGAAAAAGATAATTCCATCAGGGTGGTTATAATCACAGGGAGCGGTAAGGCATTCTGCACCGGCGTCGACCTGAAATTTGCCAGGGAGGAAATGACGGACTCGCAGAAGGAGCAGGATTTCTTCAGATATAGCAATGAAACCATGATCCGGAAAATTGAAAAAATGCCCAAGCCGGTAATAGCGGCGGTAAATGGATATGCTATGGGTGGGGGAATTGAGATACTAACGGCGGTTGACCTGGCCCTGGCATCTGAGGACGCAGTTATCAGCGACCAGCATATGAAGTATGGGCTGCTCAGTGCCGGGGGCGCTCCTTATCGTCTTTCTCTCCTGGTTGGTATGAGGAAAGCTAAAGAGCTCATTTTTACCGGTGATTCTATTTCAGGAAAGGAAGCGGCGCAGATCGGCCTGATTAATCGCGCCGTCCCGGCGGACAAATTGGAAAGCACCGTCGAGGAACTGGCCGCCAGGCTGGCTGAAGCAAGTCCTCTCGTAATGCGAATTTCCAAGTCCATGATAAATACTACGGTACTGCCGGATATTGAATCCAAGATGGAGATGATTATGATGTCATTCCTGGTCGGCTCCAGATCGGAAGACCGTGATGAAGGAATCAGAGCTTTTAATGAGAAGCGCAAGCCGGTATTTAAAGGAAAATAGAAGGTTTATGAATAGATAAGAATATTTCTTTATTAAGGAGGAGAGGAGAGAACTGTGGACAAGTACCAGTACATCATTTATGAAAAAAACAGCAATGGGGTCGCAACTGTTACCTTCAATCGACCGGAGAAAATGAATTCTCTCTGTCTCCCTCTTCTGCGTGAACTGGGAGATGCAATGAACGATGCCGAGAGCAGCAAAGATGTGAAAGTAATAATACTGACCGGTAAGGGAAAGGCGTTTTGTGCGGGAGCAGACCTGGGTGACGTTAATGATAGGGCTACCCCCGATGGATTAAATAAAGAAGCCGAAGCGGAATTTCACCGGACTGCCCAGGCTACCTTTTCCAGGATCGAAAACTGCACCAAGCCGCTTATTGCGGCCGTGAACGGGTACGCCATCGCTGGCGGGTTCGAGATGTGCCTGTGGTGCGATATTATTATTGCCTCCGAAAATGCCCGGATCGGGGACGGCCATGCTAACTATATTCTGATGGGCCCGATATCCACGAACCTGCTGCCCCGGCAAATCGGATATAAGAAATGTATGGAACTTCTCCTGACGGGAGACCTCTGGCCGGCACAGGAGCTTGAAAGGGCGGGATTTGTCAACCGGGTAGTCCCTGCGGATAAATTGATGGAAACAGCCAACCAGTTGGCCGCCAGGATCGCGGAAAAAAGTCCTCTGGGATCAAAGTGCACCAAGGCTATTGTAAAGCAGGCTGTACAGGCTCCGGTGGGCGTGGTTAATGATTATGCTTTCAGCGTTCTGACATTGATTGGCCTTTCCAAAGACCGGGCTGAGGGAGTCAAGGCTTTTACCGAGAAGAGAAAACCCAGATATATAGGAGAGTGAGGTCCAGAGATGCAGAATAAGGTTGCTATCATCGGTATTTACGAGTCAAAATGTGAGGCCAAAAATCGAAGAGACTCTACATCCGATTTAATATTCGAGACTACGAGCCTGGCTTTAAAGAATGCCGGAATCAACCAGGCTGATATTGACACCGTCGTGATGGCCGAGTCCGATCAATTGGATGGACGTTTGATTGGCGCTATGAGTATGGCTTTGCCTGCTCACGCCTTTAGAAAAGATGAGATCAGGGTGGAGGATGACGGTGCTTCTGCCCTGGCATTGGCGTATATGCGCTGCCTTTCGGGACACTTCGATGTTGCTGTCGTGGTTAGCTGGACGATGTGCTCGCAAACTAATGTAGAGCTTATTTCATGTTATAATTTTGATCCCTTCTTCTATAGGCCGATAGGGCTCAATTGGATTACATCATACGCGGTCCAGGCTAAAAGCTATATGGATAAATGGGGCATCAATCCTGAACAAGCGGCTAAAGTCACGGTTAAAAATCGCGCCAACGCTCTTAAGAATGATAAGGCCCATTTGCGTTCCAAAGTCACTATGGAAGAAGTACAGAGATCGGAATATGTTTCCTGGCCGCTAAGGAGACTGAACCTGGCAACTCAATCGGATGGCGCCTGCGCCCTGGTCCTGGCTACAGAGGAGAAAGCTAAAAAGCTGGGAAAGCCTTTGGCCTGGATAACCGGAATCGGCTGGTCAACCGATACCTACCATATGGGGGATAGGAACCTGTGGCATCTGCCATCATTAACTACCGCAGCGAAGAAAGCCTACGCCATGGCCGGAATCAAGGACCCTCTTAAAGAAATCGATGTCGCTGAAATTTCCGATGTGACTTCATTTCAGGAATTGATGGAATACGAAGCCCTGGGCTTTTGCGGAGAAGGCGAAGGCGGGAAATTCATTGACAGCGGCGCCCCTTTTAGCGATGGAAAACTTCCGGTCAATCTCTCCGGCGGAATGCTGTCCTCCAACCCGATTACAGCAGTCGGGTTGTTTAAGGTGGCCGAGGCGGCTTTACAGGTCAGTGGTCAGGCCGGCGAAAGACAATCACCCAGGGCGAATGTAGCTCTGGCTCACGGCATGAGCGGGATATGCGGCCAGAGCAACTATGTGGCTATTCTCAGCAAATAAGAGATCGGAGAAAGACAAATGGCAAGAAGAGCAGCAATAGTAGGGACAGGCCAGTTCAAGTATAAGACCAAACACCTCACGGTTTCCACTCCTGATATGTATTTTGAAACTGTCAAGGCCTGTCTGGATGATGCCGGGATAAGTGCCAGAGATATTGATGCTGTAGTTTTCGGCGTTGGTCCGGAGGCGCTCGACGGCGTTAACGGACTCGACAAGTGGTGTGCTGACGCCGCAGCTGCCTTAAATAAACCCTTAATGAGAATCAATACGGGAGGGGCTACCGGTGGCTCCGCCGCCCTGGCCGGTATAGACCATGTTGCTTCCGGTCTGTTTGATGTAGTACTGGTTGTGGCCGGGCAGCGGATGGGTCAGGCTACCGCCCACTCCCAGTATACCCTCGGGCTGGGGTTTGACCCTGTTGTAGCCAAGCAGTTCTCGATAAATTCTTTACCCCTGTTTGCCGGAGATGCGCTGCTTTGTATGCAGAAATATGGTTTTGATGAGTACCATATGACCAGAATCGCTGTGAAAAATCATCTCAATGCCCTTAATAATCCCTATGCTCATGTGCAGGTTAAAACCACAGTCGAAGATGCGCTCAAAGCCAAATATCTGGCCTATCCTCTCCGGCTCCTGGATTTATGTCCCTCGTCCGAAGGTGCCTGTGCCGTTATCGTGGCTTCTGAAGAAAAGGCTAAAAAGCTCACAAGCCGTCCTGCCTGGGTTAAGGGATCCGGCGCTATGACTACTATCATCAACCCCGGTTTGAAAGGACTGGATTCCACCTATTCATGGGATGTAATTACCAGGAAAGTCTATAAGATGGCTGGGATAGATAATCCGCGCCGGCAAATCCAGGTGGCTGAGCCTTATATTCCAGTGAGCTACCAGGAAATTCCCGCTTACGCCGCCTTCGGATTTTGTAAGCCTGAGGAGGCAGCTGGGCTTGTTGAACAGGGATTTGGTGAGATGGGAGGCGAAGTACCGTTTTGTCCGTCCGGCGGGACGTTATGTTCCAATACAATCGGAGCAGCCGGTCTGGCACGGGTGGCCGAGGCCGCCATACAGGTGATGGGCAAGGGGAACGCCCGACAGGTGTCTAATGTCAGGAATGCGATGGCCATGGCCGGAGGCGGTACGTTTGGCACTGGAGGCATGACAGCTTTTTTCCTGGATGTTTTTGTACTGGGCGTTGAGCCCAATTAGCAAACACCTGCGGGCGATTAAGGTCCAATATATGAATGTGGGAATTTGTGAAAGAGGAGCTATAAATGACTACCGAAAAAAAAGTTGAGCTCATTACCGTACCGGATAAGTGGGAGATACCCTACGAATATAGCGCCGGTGAAACAGTAAGCCGATTCCTGGTGGAGTTGAGAGACAATGCCAGAATTATGGCGACCAAATGCCCGAAGTGTCAACAGGTCCTTCTGCCGCCGCGTTCATTTTGTGCCTCCTGTTTTGTTTCATTAAAGGACCAGTGGGTAGAGCTGAAGCCTGTGGGCGAGCTGGTTACTTATAGCATCTGTACGGCGGACATTCCGGGAGTCCCCAAAAAGCCGCCTTATATCGTGGCATTTGTCACCATGGACGGTTCGGATACTACTATGGCCCAATACCTGGAGGGCCTCGACCTGTCAGATCCGGACAAGGTTGCGAAAGAATTAAAAGCGGGTATGCCGATCAAGGCAGTATTCAAAG
>JAQULX010000171.1 GCA_028718465.1 Dehalococcoidales bacterium
GGAATTGTTTTTCAAGAATACTTCGCGAGTCTGTCTGGCAGCGGTCCTTAAAAGATCACCATAAAAAATGCCAAAGTCACTATGAGAGTCCGGTGCTATAAACTGCCCGAAATTCCTGGAAACCAGCAAGTCTCTTTCGACACCGAGTATCTGTGCGCAGGCCAGGTTAGCTTCTTTAATCCGGCATTCCTCATCCGTGGTGAGATACCCACTGGGAAAGCTGTTAAAAAGCTCCTGATATTTTTGCCGCTCTCCGATGATCTCTTTATTCAAGCCTTCTATTTCAGCAGTCTGCACGTTCTTTAAAGTCAGGTCTTCGATTAAAAGGCAGATGTCCTCACTGGACAGCGTCAATTTGTCTTTCCTTATTTTGTCCGATCCTTCGATCTTCCATTGGAATATCCTTGATTCCAGCTGTTTGATAGCTTCCTTTGTTTCCATTTTATATCCCTGATCCCGTTTTTTATTGATATAATCGTCTGTCGGTCTATATCATCTATTACACCAATACTATGACGGTTCAATAATGATGCAAAAACTATCACGGCGTAAATAGCTAAATAGTACTGGCAGGACAGGCGATGTCCCCATTCCGGTATTTATCTGTATTATAATTATTATCCAGATGCTTGTTTTTCGGTCTGAAATCTGCTCATCGTAGGTAGTTACCCTTTAAATAGCCCAAAAACCAGTTAATACATAAACACTGACGTGTGCTATTTCAGATAATATAAGGTCGGAGATGGGAAACAGTTCCGATAATAAAATATTTCCGGATTGCTGGGTAAGAGTGGCAGGGCTGGATATTCACTATAAATGCCTGGGGCAAGGGCCTTCGGTAGTCTTACTGCATGGAGGTGGGAATGACTGGCATGAATGGATAAAGAACCTGGCTTTTATAGCCCGGAGCTTTCAGGTTTTTGCGCTCGATCTTCCGGGGTTTGGCGCAAGCCAGGCGCCCGATACGCCGGTCTCCCCTTCCTGGTATGTTATGTTTTTAAAAAATTTTCTGGACAGCATGGGAATCACCAGAACTCATCTGATAGGGCATTCCATAAGCGGAATGATCTCCTTTGCTTTTGCGGTTCGCTATCCGGATTCGGTAAATAAGCTGGTAGTCGTGGATGCCAGCGGACTGGGAAAAATCAGCTTGACAGGAAGGCTTTTGATCTCCATATTTCGCACCCTTGATCGATGGAAGAGGAAAGGAAGGGGGCCGAAAACTGGAGGGACTGCTGAAGAATGGCAGGTACTGGATAAATTGCCGGCGGTAAAAAACCCGGTATTAATTGTCTGGGGACAGAATGATTTATATCTGCCGGTATCTCATTCTCGCCTGGCGCATAACTTGATCCCAGATTCTCGCCTGTGCATTTTCCCTCATTGCGGTCACGCTCCCCAGAGAAATAACCCGGACAAGTTCAACAATCTTATTATGGATTTTTTAAATAATGAAGATTAATAAAACCGGCGTTCCGTGAAAGGTATGATGCCCGCAATAACGTTATAGATAGAAGGAATCCGGTATCGTCTTATACTAACCGCGATTCTACGATAATCCCGATGTATTTTAGTTTACTAACGTGGTAGAATTATATAATATGTAGGATAATATAAAGCAACATTAAAAAAATTGGAGACAGACTTGAACATTTTATTGGTTTACCCGCAGTACCCGGACACATTCTGGAGCTTCAAACATGCGATTAGATTCGTTTTAAAGAAAGCTGCCTTCCCTCCTCTTGGGCTGCTGACCATAGCCTCTATGATTCCCCGGAAATGGGAAAAAAGAGTAATCGATATGAACGTGCAAAATCTCACTGATCTTGACATTAAATGGGCCGATTATCTGTTTATCAGCGCTATGGTAGTTCAGCAGGCTTCCGCCAGAGAGGTTATCAGGAGAGCGAAGAACCTGGGCGTGAAGGTAGTAGCCGGAGGTCCGCTGTTCACCACAGAGCCGGAAAGCTACAGCGAAGTCGACCACATGGTGCTGAACGAAGCCGAGATTACGCTGCCCCTGTTTTTGAAAGACCTGGCCGAAGGGAAACCCCAGCATATTTACAGTACCACGGAACATCCCCAGATCACCAGCACCCCCGCACCCCAGTGGTCTCTCATCAATATGAAAAAGTATTCTTCCATGAGTCTGCAATACTCACGCGGCTGCCCGTTCAACTGCGAGTTCTGCGATATTACTTTCCTGGACGGCCGCATACCCCGGACCAAAGACAGAGACCAGGTGATTAACGAACTGGAAGTCCTCTACAACCAGGGATGGAGAGGATCTCTTTTCATTGTAGATGATAATTTTATCGGCAATAAAAACAAGCTGAAGAAGGATATACTGCCTGCTTTGATCCAGTGGCAGGAAAAGAAGAAATACCCATTTACCTTTTTTACCGAGGTCTCCATCAACCTGGTGGATGACGAAGAATTGATGAGCTTGATGACTAAAGCCGGATTTACCCGTGTATTCATCGGTATCGAGACGCCAAATGAGGCCAGCCTGAATGAATGCAACAAAAGCCAGAACACCAGCCGAGATTTAGTGGCGGCAGTCAAAAAGATACACAACTGCGGGATGGAGGTCATGGCAGGATTTATCGTCGGATTCGATAACGACCCGGCAACAATATTCAAAACGCAGATCAACTTCATACAAAATAGCGGCATTGTCACGGCAATGGTGGGCCTTCTCAACGCCCCTCGCGGGACCCGGCTGTACCAGCGACTGAAGGGTGAGAACCGGCTGTTGAAGGAAAACTTTACCGGGGATAATATGGATTACTCCTTGAATTTCGAACCCAAAATGGACCGGGATAATTTGATAAACGGCTACAGGCATGTACTAAATACCATCTATTCGCCAAAGCATTATTATGAAAGAATAAAGACCCTGTTACAAGAGTATAAACCCAGGATTAGAAGAAGACCCACCATCAAATGGAACATGTTCGTTGGAATGGTAAACTGCATCTGGTTCCTGGGCATACGCGAAAAGGGGAGAAGGTATTACTGGAAGCTGTTTGCCTCGACCCTTTTTGTCAGGCCGCGTTCTTTTCCGATGTTTATGACCCTGGCGGTTTACGGCTATCATTTCCGCAAGGTGATTAACAAGTGTGTAGGAGTTCCTTCAAAGGGAACAATCTAGCCGCTGTAAAATCAAGCCCCCGGGATTTCCGGGGGCTTGATTTTGTCTCGGGATTTTCCTGTACTAGGCGTCAGCAATTCCCAATTGTTTAATGTAATCGACAGCGTCCTGGACTGTCAATATCTTTTCAGCATCAGTATCGGGAATTTCGATTTTCAAACCAGGGGTGCTGAAATTCTCCTCAATCGCCATTATAAGTTCCACCAGGTCCAGCGAATCCGCTCCCAGGTCTTCTGCGAATTTGGCAGTGGGGACCACGTCCTTTTCCTCCACTCCTAATTGATCTACAATTATTTTCTTTAATTTATCGTATATTGCAGACGACACTCAAATACCTCCATTAAGATTTTTATGGTTTTTTATTAATTATCAAATTGCTTACTGAGCCTAATACTCCATTGATAAAGCGTGAAGAGTTGTCGCTTCCGAAAGTTTTGGCCAATTCGACGGCTTCGTTAATGGCAACTTTAACAGGAATCTTCCGGTTATGCAAGATTTCGAAAATGGCCAATCTCAATATATTCCTGTCAATAATGGAAATCTGGTCCAGCGGCCAGGCCGGGGCAAATTCCCGGATATTCTGGTCCAGATGCTCGCGGTTTTCTATCACTCCGTTAATCAACTCGCGGGCAAAGACTGCGACATCTTCGGTTATTTCAACTCTGGAGAGGACCTGGTCCAGGGCTTCATCCGGCTTATGCTCTACAGAATCAACCTCATATAATACCTGAAGAGCTATTTCTCTGGCTTTATGCCTTGCGCCTTTCATGGTTTTATTCTTACCATCCGAAATACTATTATAGCATTATCCTTTTCTATGTTCACCTAAAGCCACCGCCCGGGAACATCAGGCTGATATCATTCCACCGTCAACACATAATACCTGTCCGGTAATATACCGCGCTTCATCGGAAGCAAAGAAAGCCACTGCTCCGGCTACATCCTGCGGGCTGCCGAAATATCCCATCGGGATCCGCTTATTAAACTCCTCCTTTATCTTCTCCGGTATTTTCCGGGTCATGTCAGTGTCAATGAACCCGGGGGCAACGACATTGACCGTGATTTGCCGGGAAGCCATCTCCTTGGCCACCGTCCGGGTAATCCCGATAACGCCGGCTTTAGCGGCGCAGTAGTTGACCTGTCCCGGATTGCCG
The DNA here is from genome assembly GCA_028718465.1 of Dehalococcoidales bacterium. Next base: position 4,309 of record JAQULX010000171.1, read on the forward strand.
GCGATACCGGAAATGCTACTGATATTGATAATCCTTCCCCAGCGCTGTTTCAACATATATTTCAGAGCGGCCCGGGTGCAGAGAAAAACGCCTTTAAGGTTAATATCGATGACCGCGTCCCATTCTTCATCTGTCATCCGGAGGGTTATCTGATCTCGGGTAATGCCCGCATTATTGACCAGTATATCCAGCCGGCCAAAAGCGGACACTGCTTTTTCCATGACCAGATCAACATCCGCGGACGAACTGACGCTTCCCTTGATAAACAGGCTTTGTTTGCCCTCGGCTTTCAACTCATCGCAGGTAGCTTCAGCCGCATCCGAAACATCATTGATTATCACGGCAGCCCCGTCGGCTGATAATTTTCGCGCTATAGCTTTGCCTATTCCACGGCCGCTGCCAGTAACCAGAGCAATTTTTCCAGTCAGGTCCATTGTCGCCTCCTGTCAAAATAGGTAGAAATGCCAAATATTTAAATTACCCCCGTCAGGTCCTTCAGAAACCCTGAGTGTACCCGGCTGCACTATTGCCTTCAGCGAGCGTTTTTAATGTAAGCGCCCTCCTTCAGAGTGACATCCTGACTAAATATTAACCAGATTGCCAAGCTCACCGGCAGTACCGATATTCAGGGTCTTAATATCTTTATTGATACGCTTGATCAGTCCGGTCAGGACGTTACCGGCGCCGATTTCAATGAAACAGGTTACTCCGTGATCGATCATAAATTCTATTGAGCGCTGCCACTGCACGCTGTTACCGAGTTGGGCTATTAATTCATCTTTAATCGCTTCAACGTCGGTCAACGGCCGGGCCGAGGTATTGGCGATAATGGGAACGGACGGCTCATTAAATGTAAGCCGTTTGATAAAGGAAGAAAGACCGTCAGCGGCAGGCTGCATGAGGGGAGAATGAAAAGCGCCGCTGACCTGAAGAGGCAGAGCGCGAGCTGCGCCTCTGGTTTTGGCCAGTTCAATGGCTTTATCAATACCGCCTTTAGCTCCGCTGATGACCAGTTGTCCGGGGCAATTGATATTAGCCAGCCAGGTCCCGGTCTCCTGGCAGATCGCCTTAACCGCAGCCTCATCGAGTCCCAATATAGCCGCCATTGCCCCCGGAGTTATCTGTCCGGCTTCATGCATTAAACGGCCTCGTTCCCGTGCCAGTGATACTGCGGCAGGAAAGTCCAGCACTCCAGCCAGGTGCAAAGCAGTGTACTCCCCCAGGCTGTGACCGGCCATATACACGGGATTCTTAATACCGTTTTTATCAGCCATCGAGACAGCCGCCCGGTAGCAGGCAACGCTCATGGTAACAAGAGCCGGTTGGGCGTTGCTGGTTTTTCTCAGTTCATCTTCAGGGCCTTCGAAGCAAAGCTTTGTCAGAGGAAAGCCGAGAACTTTATCCGCTTCCTTAAAAACGGCGCTGGCAGATTCAAAGCTGTCATATAAATCTCGTCCCATGCCAACTTTTTGAGATCCCTGGCCGGGGAAGATATAAGCCAATTTGATATCAGGCATACTATTCCTCCACCCAAATAGCTGAAATATTATGTCAATTTAACATCCATTACAGGAGTACAGCAGCATAGACCTGATTAAGGAACGGACCAAAATCAGAAAAGGAATGGCAGCCGGTGATTCTGTTACTGTACCCTGCGGGCATTAGAAACGGCTGAAATATATTCAGCCGTTTACTGTGAAAACCGGATACACGGTAATTTGTCAGATAACTGGTCCATGCATAAACAGGGCCGTTTCGGGTGAGATGTCTACCCTAAGTTGTCCTCTTCTTGGAAGTCTCCACTTTTATCGCTACTCTACCGTTGTAGTTGCCACAGACAGAACAAACGCGATGGGCTAATTTTACGCTGTGACATTGTGGACAGGTATCCATGGAGGGCATTTCAATTTTCATATGTCCGCGCCTCTCTCTCTGGCGCGATTTAGCATATCTCCGTTTAGGTAAGGGTGCCATTTTTTCTACTCCGTTTCCTTCTTGCGTTTATTTTTAGTTTTAGTCTTAATCGCCGCAGACAAATCCATTAGCTTGGACCAGCGAGGGTCAATATCACTTTTTTCGCAGCCACACTCACCCTCATTCAGATCTGTTCCGCACTTCTGGCACAACCCGGCACAGTCTTC
>JAQULX010000172.1 GCA_028718465.1 Dehalococcoidales bacterium
CTGTGAGACTGTTCGAATACGGCGCCGGATTTCTGGCGGTCTCGGCAGTGGCCTTCAGGAACTATTTCTCCAGCCGCTCTTTCAAAACGCGCCAGCAGATGAAGATCGTGCTGGTGAGCTGCCTGATTGCCCTGGTGCCGCTCATCATAATCAATGTTATTCCCCAGGCGGTCTGGGGCAGCCAGAGTGTGTTCCAGGCCGGGTTCAGTATTTTAGTGATTGTATTTATCCCCCTGGGGATCGGATATGCGGTTGTCAGTCAGCAGCTCATGGATATTGATATCATAATCCGGCGGGGTGTCATCTACGGTCTGATTACAGTCATCATGGCCTCTATCCTGGGAGTGGCTATTTTTCTGGTGATGATTTTAGATAAAACGATGGGGATAGGGGTGGAGATCATACTGGCGCTGGCGCTGGGAGCCCTGGCCACCGCCCTCTTCGGTCCTGCCAAAAAACACATAGAGGTTATCGTTGATAAATACCTCTACCGCGACCGGTACGATTACCGGATGATCATCCAGAACCTCAGTAACTTCCTGAGGTCTTTCCGTGACCTGAACGACATCTCACGGCTTATCGTCGGAACAGTCGTGGAAACCCTGAACCTGGCCGGAGGCGCGTTGTTTGTTAAAACACAGTCAGGTGTATTCGAAGTCGGCGCTACCCAGGGTGTTTTTAACGATCCGGATATCAAGTCGAAGCTGTCCCGGGTTATCGCCGTGCGCCAAAACCGGCTGGATTTCCCCGAAGGCGCTTTCCAATCCAATCCCGATGTTCCTTATATGATTCCGCTGGTAGCCAGCGGAAAAGAAGTGGGGATTTTATGCGTATCGCGAAAGAAATCCCGGCAGGATTTTTCGCATGACGACCTGTTTTTGCTTCAGGGGATTACCTCGGTTACGGCTATGGCGGTCAGCAATGCCATGCTGGTCCGCGACGTCAGCTTGCGGAATACCTTTGTTTCGATTGCCTCTCATGAGCTGCGTACTCCTCTGACGTCCATTGTCGGGTTTGCTCAACTGCTTATTCAGCGCGATCCTGTGGATGAAAGGCGTATACAGTGGCTTAAAAAAATTCAGGAGAGTGGGAAAATGCTGACCGCGATGGTCGACGATCTCTTGAATATTACGCGCATACAGTCCGGCAGGCTGACTTTGAAGCTTGGAGAGGTAAACCTGACCCGTTTGATCGAGGAAAAGCTGGCCGTTGCCAGGGAGATGACTGACAAACATGAATTTATATTTGAGGCTGGTCCCGATCTGCCGGAGGCCCTGGCCGACCGCGATAAGCTCGGCCAGGTTATCGACAATCTGCTGAGCAATGCCATCAAGTACAGCCCTCTCGGCGGTAAAATAACGGTTTCAGCCTGTCGCAGTCCGCGGCAGCACAGGGTCATCATCTCCGTGGCTGACCGGGGTATCGGCATTAGCCCGGAGGATAAGGATTCGCTTTTTACCACTTTCCACCGGATACAGCGCCCGGAGACTCAGAGTATCCGGGGAAGCGGTCTGGGACTATATATCGCCAAAGAGTGGACGGTTGCCATGGGAGGTGAAATATGGTTGGAGAGCCAGTTGAATAAAGGTTCGACTTTTTATATCTCTCTCCCGGCCGGAGAGCCTGACCCTGAAAAAATAACGACTGAAAAGATAGGGATGAACGATGCCGAAAAAAATGCTGATAGTTGAAGATGAACAGGATATCCGGGAATTGATTGAAGCCATATTCAGCGAACAGGACGGTTATGAAATTTTTTGCGCCGGGGATAGCTGGGAAGCCCTCAGCATCATTTATTCCGGCAAGCCGGATGTCATCATCCTGGATGTCAATTTGCCGGTGCTGTCCGGTTACAGCCTCTGCAAGATGGTTAAAGATGACCCGGCCATGAAAAAGACCATAATACTGATGCTGAGCGGCATGGCGCAGAGGGACGACCATTTGCGGGCGCTGGCCGCTGGCGCAGACAGCTATTTAACCAAACCGTTCAGCACCCAGGAACTCATGGATACAGTACAAAAGCTGGTTGAAGAGCGCCTGGCTTGAGCGAATCTACCGAGGAGGGTATGGAAATGCCGAGGAGAAAAATGGGGACCCTTTTGAGTCCTGACGGATTTGATGGCATTCCGGCGAATGTTTTAGCGGACGCATCTCAGCTGTCCGGCGCAGGCGGAACCGGAATGACTCCGGGGCGGGCAGATAATGCCGGGATGTCGGGTGGTAGGGCATTCTCTAACGCAGGGATAAGCGAAGGATTTTTCAAGGCTCTGGTGGAGAATACCCTGGACATCATTTTAATGGTGGGTCCCGATGGCTGTATTCGCTCTATCAGTCCGTCTAACCGGCAACTGATGGGATATAAACCGGAAAAAATTGCCGGCCGGAGTATCTTTGATTTTGTTCATCCGGACAATTTCAGGGAGGTCTCGGGGATATTTGAACACTCTGTTCAAATTTCGGGATTTACCGCTCATTCCGAGTGCCGGCTTAAACATAAGGACCGTTCCTGGCACTATGCTGAAATCGTTGCCGAAAGCATTCCGGAACTCCAGGCCAGGCAGTTTATTGCGATGGGCATCCGCGATATTACCAGGTATAAAAAAACAGAGGAAGCCCTTCAGGAAACCAGCGACCTGTACTTTAGCCTGATGGAAAACTCCCCTGATCCGATACTGGTGATCAACCCGGATACCTCTATCAGGCATGTTAATTCGGCACTGGAGAAGCTGACCGGATTTTCCCGTGATCAGCTCATTAATGTTAAATTCCCCTACCCGTGGTGTCCCGATGGAAACAATATGGAGTGCGCCAGTCCTGTGGGGCATTCCCTTCGAAAAAGGATAAGCGGGTTGGAGGCCTGCTTTCGAAAGCAAGATGGGAAAGTCTTCTGGTCGGAGATAAACTTGCTGCCGGTAAAGACCGGAGGACGGACCAGGTATGTTATCTCATGCTGGAAAGATATTACGGAGCAGAAGGTGCTCAGAGATGAAGTAAACTTTTATATTAGCCAGATTACTCTCGTCCAGGAAGAAGAGAAGAAGCGCCTGGCCCGGGAGCTGCATGACGATACTGCTCAGGCGCTGGCCTTGCTGGCTCTTGAGCTGGATTCATTGAGTAACTCACGGGAGCCTGTACCCGACAAAGTTGCCCGAAAGGTGGAACAGATGAAAAGGAACGTCGATCAGGCGTTAGAGGACGTTCGCCGGTTCAGTCATGAGCTGCGGCCGGCCATACTGGACCAGCTTGGGCTGCTGGCTGCCCTGGAGTTCCTGGTGGATGAAATGAACCAGAAAGGCCGGATTAAAACCAGATTGGTGGTTGGCGGCAAGGAGCATCGGTTCTCAGGTAATATAGAACTGGCCTTATTCCGTATTGTACAGGAGGCTCTTAGCAATGCCCGGAAGCATTCCGAGGCTACCCGGGTCACTGTGAGCATTAAATTCTCTCGCGAAAATATTTATATCAAAGTGGCCGATAATGGAAAAGGATTTAATGTTGTGGATGACAGTTTGTCCGCAGTGAACCGGGGAAGGTTGGGATTGACAAGCATCAAGGAACGCGCTAAATTGATCGGCGCTGAGCTTAACCTGGATTCTGCTCCCGGAAAAGGCACGCTGGTTAGTGTCAAATTGTAGCTATCCGGGACCGGGTTGTCAGCGTTATCCTGCCTGTTTTCCGCTCTTTACCATGAATCCCGTGTGCCGGCGTACTCCATGTCTTCACGGGCTTCAGGCATCTACCCCATCCTGTTGTGATATAAAAACGAAGATAAAACATCAGGTACTTTAGTAGCCGGTCCGTCCGTTACCAATTCGTCATTTAAACCGATTGCTGGCAGACATACTATATACATGTCGAATTACTCCGAATATACCCGTAGGATGCAAAGTATGCCCGATACGAATCGTTATACCTTGATACCGGTCAGTGAAATGGTTGAGGACCTCAGGGTTTGTGAACAAGGGCAATGTTTGGTGGTGAGAGGAATGGACAGTGGATGTTGCGAACCGGAGCCGGCAAAATTTACAGTACCCGGCAAATACACCAGCAAGGGGTTTAGAATATCATCTTATCCGGGTGAACCGCTGGCGGTATGGCGCTTAAAAAAGATTTTTTTCATTCTGGGCTCGAAAACAGACCTTCAGCCCAAAACTATGGCGCGTATTTTCAGCTTCTATTCGCAGACCCGCCAGTATCAGTAGAGCCTTCAGTAGAACCGGTACTTTTACCTGTACCAGGTATCAAGAAACCGGATTTGAACTCCTTGCCTCATTATGGGATGCGGGCGCTCAGCGGGCGCCCGCTAACCATTTTTACTGCGGCAAAGCCGGGGAAAGCGCCGGCAAGACGGAATATCACTTTACTATACTGAGAGCTTACCCTATAATTTACGTGTAAATCGCTGACTGCTTAATGGCGACAATATAGCGACAATTAAAGGGATTCGACTGTCTCACCGGCAAAGCGAAATATCAGAGATAACTCCCCACCGGAATGCGGAGCGGAGGAAGACAGATATATACTTATAAATAGATGAATCGGAGAGACCGATATTGAAGGTCACTTGAATGGAGTGTAAATAGTGAACAACACGAATAACCAGCACAACCGGAATCTGCGGGCAGTGGTCACCGGGGGGGCCGGGTTCATTGGCTCGCATATTGCGGACGGACTGGCGGACCGGGGCTGGCAGATTACTATTATAGACAACCTGTCGACCGGACGCAGGGAAAATATCCAGCACCTGGTAGGTGCCGGACGTGCAGAGTTGATCGAGGGAAGTATTACTGACCTTTCACTGCTGCAAAAGGTCTTTGAAGGTGTTGATTATGTATTTCATGAGGCGGCAATATCCAGCGTGCCCCGCAGCATCGATAATCCGGCGGCATCCAACGAAGCCAATATTACCGGAACTTTGAATGTATTGCTGGCAGCCAGAGATAATAGGGTAAAGAAAGTGGTTTTTGCTTCATCCGCCTCGGTTTATGGAGATGCCCCCGCCTTGCCCAAACAGGAAGATATGAAGCCCGATCCCCTTTCTCCTTATGCCCTTACCAAGCTGACGGCCGAGTATTATTGCCGGATCTTCAATGATATCTTTAAGCTTCCCACCGCCAGCCTGCGGTATTTCAACGTCTACGGTCCCAGGCAGGCCCCGGATTCGCAGTATGCAGCAGTAATACCTAAATTTATTCAGAGCATTATTGAGGGTAAATCTCCTGTTATTTTCGGCGACGGCGAGCAGTCCCGGGATTTTGTTTTTGTTAAGGATGTTGTTGCCGTCAATATTCTGGCGGCAGAAACCGGCGCTACCGGGATCTTTAATATCGGCCAGGGGGAAAAAATCACTCTTAATGAGCTTACCCGGATTATGCTGAAATTCCTGGACAGAAAAGATATCCGGCCGACATATGAGAAGGAACGGACGGGAGACATCAAGCACAGCCTGGCGGATATCACCAGGGTACGGTCTTTTGGTTACAGCCCGCAATATGATATCGAAACAGGCATCAGGGAGACCATCCGGAGCTTCAGGGATAATCCGGCTTAAGCCGTCAGGGACCGAATAAACGAAGCCGAAACATCTGATTTCAGGCCAAAACATCCGGGGGAGGAAGAAAAATCCGCCGTCACAGGGGACCGGCGGATATATTTTGCACCGCTTTGGCTTTTTCTTCAAAATCTTTAAGCAATCTGAAGGTGGTATTTCCGTAATCGCTCATATGCGATTTTTCTATCCTGACAATCTGGTATGGGGCTGGACCGCCCGATTCGTCTGAAATAGTGGGGATGTCCGCCAGGACCCAGGCCGCTTCCTTATACTGATATATGTTGGAGATGTGTGCCTGGGATGAGCCGCTGGAACCCCAGAAAGCCACTATTACAAAATGGCTGGAATAGTCCGCGGACTCCACCTCAGCCTGGTCTTCCGGAGAGAGTCCGAAAATGGGGTTGGGAGGCGGGGCAGTAATGATCTTCAGCATTGGGTTCTGCCCGTAGGCTGTTCCATAGCCGGGACTCTGGCTGATTGTTTCGAAGGCGATCTCAACAGGATCCCCGGCATAAGCTCCCAGAGGGACTATAAAAAGAATTACCGCTAAAGCTGCTAACCAGATAATCCGCTTCTTCATAGCTGCCGGTCGCTTTCCCCTTTCACTGCTTCCTCCGCTGTTTCGAGTTCCTGATATCAGAAACGCCTGAGCCGGGCCGGATAGGTGTTTCCATCATGTTATAAATTTATCGCTGTAAAGTCAAAGCAGAGTATGATGCATTTTTATTCAATTCGCTCTGGCAATGCTTTGTCTTGCACCAACCCGGACTTGGTCCGGGATACAGTATCTCTCTTCTCCTGGATACAGCTTCCTCTGGTATGGGTCTGAAGGGTTTTTATGCCCTGGATTCCGGCTCCGGCATTGCAGTGCCGGACA
>JAQULX010000173.1 GCA_028718465.1 Dehalococcoidales bacterium
TTTCGAGGAGTTATATATCCTTAATTTTTCAACGGGGCACTGGTTGAAATAAATTAAAGCTTTTTTAATGGCTGCCTTGATTTTTTTCTTCCAAAGCATCCGCCAGGAGTTTCTCATGCTTTCCCTTTCCTTCAAAGCGTGACATAACGCTGTAAAAACAAGGAACCACATAGAGCGTAAGCACAGTCGAAAAGATCACACCGCCAATTACAGCAATTGCCATGGGATTCCGGCTCTCCGCTCCTGGACCAAAAGCCAAAGCGGCAGGAACGGCGCCTGCAATGGTGGCTACCGAAGTCATCAAGATAGGTCGCAAGCGGATGGGGCAAGCCGTCAGGAGGGCCTTATGGATTGACGATTCCCCTCTTTCCCTCACCTGGTTCGTAAAATCTACCAGTAGAATCGAGTTTTTCTTGACGATTCCCATAAGCAAGATAAGGCCTATGACACTATAGATATTAATAGACCGATGTGTGACAAACAGAGCCATGAGCGCGCCAGAAACGCTGAAAGGTAAAGCCATCAATACCGAGAGAGGATCGATAAAGCTGTTAAACTGTGAAGCCAGCACCATGTAAGCTACGATAATGCCGAGCAGAAGAACCAAGATGAGACTCTGGAGAGATTCAGCGAATGTCTGTGAACTCCCAGTCAAGGTAATATGATAATCCGGCGGTAAGATACGCTTGGCAATGTCTTGGGCTACCAGCAAAGCCTTTTGCTGAGACTCACCCGCCTTAACATTGGCGTAGACTGTGATTGACCGTTCCCGGTTGCTACGCCAAATCGCCACCATGGACTGTTTTTCTTCCATGGTGACCAGATTAGAAAGTGGAGTCAACTCGCCTCGGTTATTACGAACAAAAAGGCTGTTAACTTTAGTGCGGGGATCTTCTTTACTCTCTTCCAGTTTCAGGCGCATATCGTAACGGTGACCGCCTTTCTCATAAGTGCCAACTAGAACTCCGCCAATCATCGCCTGTACAACTTGGGAGATACTGGAAATACTTACCCCATATTCGGCCGCCTTATTGCGGTCGGGAACTACCTGGAGTTCAGGTTGACCGAGGGCGTAATTGGTGTCTAGGTCGGTAACCATACCTGTCTTTTCCAATCCCGCCATTATTTGTTTTGTATAATCCGCCAGCTTGTCCCAATCCGGGCCCTTAACCGTAAACTCCACAGGGAATCCCCTAGAAGCAGTGAAAGCCTTAATGGAAAGGTCTTGAATCACCGCATGCACATCGGGAATCTTATTGAACTGCTTGCGGCAGACACCCATAAACTCCTGCTGGCTAAGCTCGTGTCCTATGGTTGGATCAATCCCACGCTTGCCACGATCCTTCATCGTCACAAGCACAGAACCGCTATTGGAGTCACCGGGAGAACCTCCTCCTACCTGCAAGACATAGCGATCGACTTCGTAACGTTTCGAAAGAAATTTTTCGACTTCACTGAATTTCAAATCCGAATAAGAGAGCGCTGAGCCAACCGGAGTTTGGAGCCGCACATTGAAACGGCTCTGATCCTCGGAGGGAATGAACTCTTTATTGATAAACAAAAAGGCCGAGAAACTTAAGGCGAAAACTATCAATGCTGTAACGATCACCTTTACGCGATGATTCAAAGCCACCGCAAGAGAACCAGCATAAAAATCTCTTGTCTTGTCCATTAACCATTCAACCCCTTTACCGAACCGGGTCGTTCGTTTTCCGATATCCACAAACTGAGAACAGCGCATGGGAGTCAGGGTCAGAGCTTCTATAAGAGACAATAACACGGCCACTGTAATGGTCACCCCGAACTGGAAGAAAAACTTCCCGATGACCCCGCTCATGAAGGCCACCGGTAGAAAAATCGCCACGATTGAGATAGTAGCGGCCATAGCAGCAAAGGTGATTTCCTTAGAGCCGACCAAGGCCGCCAAAATTCTGCTTTCGCCTTTTTCCTGGTGACGGATGATGTTTTCCAACACCATAATGGCATCATCCACCACAATACCTATGGAAAGACTAAGCCCCAACAAGGTAAATGTATTCAGAGTGAATCCGGCGAAATAGAGCACGATAAAAGCGCCAACAACAGAAGTCGGAATCGCCAACAGAACGTTTAGAGTAGATGCCCAAGAACCAAGGAACATCCAGCAAACCAGCCCGGTCAATAGAGCCGATAACAACAGTGTAAAGTTCAACTCGCGAACTGCTTGTTCGATATAACGGGTACTGTCAAAATTTACGCTCAACTTCATGCCCTTTGGCAGCCCCTTCTGAACCTCCGCAATCTTAGCCCGCACGGCTTTGGCCACTGCGACGGCGTTGGAACCACGCTGTTTAAGAATATTCAGCGCGACGCAAGAAGTCCCCATAGCGCGGCTGGCCCTCAAGGCATCTGCCAAGCCATCCTCGATCCGCGCGACTTGATTCAGATGAATTGGGACATAATTCGGCTGCCCGCCGCGCTGATTGATGACCAAATTGTTAAATTCCTCGATAGTTTTGGCTTCACCCATGGTCCGGACATTCAATTGCCGATTCCCGGCCTCCAACTGGCCGGCGGGCCCTTCCACATGCTCGTTCTGGACAGTGTTGATGACGTCATTAACCGAAAGCGCGTAAGAATTGAGAGCATTCTCATCCACCCAAATACGTAGGTTGGGGTCACGGTAACCGCCCAGAGTAATGTCTCCGACTCCTGCCACAGTCGAGAACTGATCCTTGATACGATCATTCGTATATGACATTAAGTCCTTGAGAGGATACGTATCGCTCTCCAAGCTCAGCAGCATTATTGGCTGGTCCTCGGGATTAGATTTACGTATGGTTGGAGAAGTAATTTCTCTAGGAAGTTTTTGTAAAACTGACTCAACTTTAGCCTGGACGTCCTGGACCGCCAGATCGATATTACGGTTTAGCTCGAATTCTATCGTCACAGTACCTTCACTGTTTTCCGACTCGGAGGTAACGCTGCGGACGCTCTGGATACTCATTACCGCGTCCTCGACGATATCGACTATGGAGGTTTCAATGACTTCCGGAGCTGCCCCTTCCAAACGGATATTGACGGAAACCACCGGATAATCCACATCGGGAAGCTGACTGATCCCCATGCGCATAAAGGAGATCCCGCCGAATATGATGAGCGCAGACATAAGCATCCAGGCAAAGACGGGGCGCTTTATAGAAATTTCAGATAAATTCATCGTTTTTCCAGATCTTTCATAAGAGAGAGGCGGCGGGCCGTGGCTGCTTCCAATTTGTTATAGTCGATCTTGGCCAAGTAACGGATCTTCTCTAGAGAACGTTGCGTATCCTGATAAGCCGTGAGCGCCTGCAGCACATCGAGGTTAGTGACCAAATTAAGTTCGTAGTCCTTAAGATTAGCTTCGTAGTTTTTTTCCGCTACGTCAAAGGCCTCTTCAAGTGCTGCCAACTGAGATAGATCTGCCTTAAGGTTATGGTGCAATGAACGGATTTGCTCTAAAGCCAACCGTTCGACCTGGCTTAATTGTATTTCGCTCTGGCGTTTCTGAGACTCGGCGGTCTTGACGTTAGAAGAAATAATCCCTCCCGTGAAAATGGGTAAAGTCACGGCAAGTTCCAAATCCCAGGCCCCTTTTTTGTGTAGATCAGGTCGCTCAGTATAAAGGTTACCAATTAAATCCACGGATGGCAGATAAGCCCCTTTGGCAATAGAAACATTAGATTTAAAAGCTTCCACATTTTTTATAGCTGCTGCGATATCAGGCCTTGCATTGAGCTCAGATTGATAGCTCTCCAATGATCCTATATCGGAAGGAGCTTTATCGGTGTCATCCAATTGTATATCTTGGTCTAAACCTGTAAGAAAAGTCAATACTTCTTTAGCCACATCCAACTGACCCAATACCTGCTCCCTTTGAGCTTTAAGAATAGCCTGGGCCGCTTGGATAGTAAGTACTTCAGTAATCCTAGATCTACCTATGGTAATCCTATCCTGAAGCTCTTTGATTCTTTTCTGGTATAGTTCTAGTTCATTATCTAAAACATCCAGATCTTTTTGTACGGCCAAACGGGTATAAAAAGCCCCTGCCACGTCACTGTAAAGCTGCATACCAGCCCATTGCCAAGCTTGTTCCTGCGCTGTTATGAAAGCTTCCGTCTCATACAAAGCAGCAAAGTCCCTAAAACCTCTAAATAAAGGCTGATCGATCGTAATTGCTAAAGTCTGCTGTCCGGCGGAGGTTGAGGTGTTTCCTGAACTGGTAAATCCGGGAGCGTTCTGGTGGAAATAAGAATAAGAACCGTTGACAGAAGGAAGGATAGCTCCCCAGGCCTTGTGATAATTTTCTTCGGCCTGGGCTACCACCTCTTGCTGGAAGGCCAAAACTTCACTTCTTTTTAGCGCTGCCTTAAAACAGTCCTTGAGACTAAGCGGCTCCCCAGCCCATAATAAAGTGGGAATTAATGAAAGAATAATTGCCACTAAATGTATTTTTTCCATTTTCTTATTTGAGTCGTTACCTGGATATAATCTACCAAAATTAAATTTATAAGGGTACTTAATGTTAATCATATCAGAAAATAAGTAAACCGCCAAGCTCAATTACATAAAAATGGAAAGCTAAAATATTATTTAATATAGTTCACCTCAATGTAATTGCGACTTAATACTAATTTTAGACAAAATAAATGGATATAAAGTTTCTTAAATAAGAAAATTTTTCTTTACATCTCTTTGCATACCTTTTTCGAAAATAACGGCAAGCTCAAAAAAAACACCTGCCGTTATTTCTTACAGTCTAAGTTTATTATTATTTGTTCTCGCCTTGCTCTGATTTAGGCTCTACATTCTCTCCGGGCTCTTCTTTCTCATTCTTTTCTGTCAATGCTTTAATCTTTTTCTCTTTCATATCTGCAGACTCAATCAGCTTTGCTGCAAGATCAGGATGAGATTGTTGAAGAGCGGTTGCGGAATCTCTTAATAGCTTTACCAGGGGCCCTTCTACTAAATCCTCTTTCATTCCTTTTTCTTCTTTTCCTTCAATTTCACTCGCTTCGTCATTTGCGTATTTAGTCAAGCCTTGCGCTAGATCAGGCTGAGATGACTGAAGAACGGCTGCGGAATTTCTCAAGGTCTTTATAAGCGCCTCGTGATTGCCTTTATTATGTTCTTTGTCTGCTGCAGACGCTGACGTCGCTACAAATAGCGCAATTCCTAATACTAGCATCCACATCATCATACTTCGTAATGATTTCATAGCATCCTCCTTTCCGTATTATTTTAAGTTGTCAAGATAAAACCTGACTTATTGAAAAACGTTCCTAAATCCAGCAGCTCTTCTCTCGCGTGTTACTCAAGTTGAATATTTATCAACCATATAGATACTCAAATCAGTACTTTGAATACCAGTCTCATAGTTGGCTATTGCGCTCTACACATCTCTCTTTTTCTAACTTATTTTCTTTGGCAATTGTAAAAAATAAAATTACGCAAATAACTGTTGAAGAAGCCACTGTGCCAAGGTTAATTCCTCCTTTTTGAATGGGTTTAGTAAGGAAATCACCGAAGGTAGCGCCAAACGGCCTTGTTAAAACAAATGCTATCCAGAATAGCAATACCTTAGAGATTTTCGTAAAGAAGTGTAACAGGGCTACGATAATGAGTACCCCGGATATCACAATTGCGCTGTGTGCAAATCCAAGCCCCAAGTTGTCGGCAAAGAAATCTCCTGCTGCAGTTCCCAGTGTGTTTGCAATTAAAAAAGCTGTCCAATAAAAGATTTCGGCTCTCGGCGTAGTAATATATTCTACTTTTATTGATTTTTCCTTTTTGTACCAAGCCGCAAGGATGATTAATAACATTATTATTAAAATAGCAGATCCTGCCGCATAACCAAATTTCAATGTTCGGTCTATGAAATCAGACATTGCGGTACCTACTATAGCCGATGCGGTGAAAGTCAACCAGTAAATCAATGGGTGGTAGCCTTTCAAGGAGAGTTTAATCGTAAGTAATATCAAAAATAAACTTATAAATATCATAATAGTATCTCCATAACCTAAATTAAAGGTCATGGAAAACATATCTGCTCCGGTTTCCCCTAATGTTGTTGATACTATTTTGATTACCCAATACAGGAGAACAATGTGTGGAACTCTATTTTTTAAAGTTGTATTATTCATAGCAGAAAGTATCTTTTTCACATCAAAACCCAACTGGACGAATTTATAATTCTTTAATCCGCATCTACCTTAACAGTTTCAGGGGGCAACTCGTCTTTTTTCGTAAGCGTAAGATAGATAACCAATCCTAATATTGCAATGAGGAAGAGATAGCTTGTTACAGTCGTCCCCGAACCTAGGCCGCCGTCAGCGCGAGCCTGTGAAAGGTAATCACCGATAGATGCGCCGAGTGGCCGGGTCAAGATATAAACCAGCCAAAAAGTAAGT
>JAQULX010000174.1 GCA_028718465.1 Dehalococcoidales bacterium
GCATTATGGTCTAAATTTCCGGTTCCATATCACTTCGTTGCGAGATGCCCGTTCTCCCTGAATTCTACACTTTTCACTTTCCCGTCCTCCCCCAAAACTCCTATTCCCCTCCATTACTTATTCTCTATTGACAGCCTTTCACCTTGCCCTGTTATAATAAAATTCCTTTCCAGGATTATGCCTGTTGCCTGTATTGTCTCTCTAATGTTCATACCTGGCCCGTAATTCAGTATCACTGCCTGGTTTACATGCCAGCGAAAACCGGCATCCAGTGGAGGTGCGTTATGGTACCGGCTTATATCCCATCATTGCAAGCGTCCTCCTGTCCGAAGCCATCCCTTTCGCCCCGGGTATCCCGCCGGCTGAGCTGCGATAGCCTCGCCGCTGGCAGGCTGATTTGCTCCGCCGTAAGAGTCCTTTATAATTTTCTATCCGGGTTTAATCCGGCTGGCATCAGTCTCTTTAATAACTGGCTGGACATCACTATGGAAAGTCAGTTTACTGATCTCAAGGAGGGGCCTTTGAAAAATTTATGGGGTTCCAGTTAAATATGGTAGTTTCCAGTTTACAGACGTCTATTGGGGTCCTTTTCAGCCTTAAAATCGGGGATTATGGGGCGTAAAGTGTAAACTATCTGTAAACTACCGGGATAATAAATTGTACCTTAACAATCTGATATTGTTAGCTTTTGTACTGCGCATCCCTCAACGGAGCGGAGTGTTCTGTGCCGATTTAACCAGCTTCCAGGCTATCGTTTGACATAAAACATTGATGTCTTCCGGAGGAAGGTAATCCGGTATCGTGCTGTCGAAAAGGATGCTGGCGTTGGGCGGAAACTCGTCATCTCCCCGCCAGAGCGCCAGGGTCACCGGCGCCCGGCTGAAGGCCGGGATGGTTACTGAGACATCGCCAAAATCAGCCCTGTATCCTCCCAGCCCCCCGGCGGCCTCCGGCAGTCTATCCGGATGAGCGCCGAAGTGGTCGATCAGCGGCTTGACCGCCCTTTTAAAGAAAGAGGGATAGTACCCCGCTCCTTCGGGCAGTTCTTGGTAAGCGATCCATTTCCCGGACAAAGGTGTCCCGCGGGCATGGACCAGGTAATGCAGGATTAATATCCGGTCCCTCAGGTCGACCTCTCCGGAGTTGTCCTGCAAAGTGACAGCGGCCTCCGGCAGGGTCACCTGGTAGGTCTGATTCAGATATTTCAGGATGATCTTCCGGGAACCGCCTTCCAGCCGGCAGTCGGAGCCGCTTTCCCGGCACTGCTCCTCGATGTCCGGCAGCCCGGCCAGTTGTTCTGCGGCCATCTTCAATGCCAGGCCGTAGCTTTTGTCATAGTTTTTCTGGTCGGGTAAGGAAGTGGTCGGATGGTCGGCATTATCAAACATCTAAACCTCCAGCCACAGGTGAGAGTAAAGCGATTCGCCGGTAAGCACGCGCACCGTTTTGGCGTATTTGACCTCTTCCGGGTCCAGCGCAGCCAGGTCCGGCTTATCGCCGTCCATCATCCGGTGGACCAGGCTGACCAGTCCGGGCTTCTGCCCGCGGGCTATCTGGATCAACTCGGCGTCAAAAGCATCTACAATGGCTGCGTACAGGCCGTACTTCATGAGCATCATGAGGTAGGTGCGGTTCAGGTAAGGCCGGAGGTCCTGGGGGGTGCCGTTGGAAACATTGGAAAGTCCCACGATAGACTTGCAGCCGGGAGCGATATCCTGTAGCATGCCCAGGAATTCTAGACAGGCTTTAACCTGGTTGATTTCTCCGCTTACGGGAGTGGCAATAGGATCGATCCAGATCCGGTCGTTGGGAATGCCCTTCTCATTGGCCTGATAGACCAGGTCTACTGCCAGCATGCACCTTTCGTTGGCGTCCCGGGGCATTCCCTCGACGCCCCAGAGGAGCCCAATCATATCCGCGTTATACCTGGTTGCCAGGGGCAATCCCGCTTCCAGCCTGTCGGGTTGCAGCGAGATGGAGTTAATCAGGGCCCTGCTCTTGCAGACTTTCAGTCCGGCTTCCATAGCCGCCGGATTGGTAGTATCCAGGGACAGCGGCTTCTGCGTTACCTGCTGGACGGTCTGGACGACCCAGGCCATGAACTCATCGCCGGCTTTGCGGGCAGGACCGATATTGATATCCAGGTAGTCCACATCCGCGGCGTCTTCGGCTTTGGCCATATCCTGCACTGGCCCCGCCTGGCGCTCTTTGAGGGCCGGTCCCAGGGTCTTGGACATGATATTCAGATTTTCGCCGACAAGTATCATCTGCTCCTCCTTATTTGGGTTTCCAGGTTTTCAGGTAAGCCGGAATGTGCGCCGCCTCCCGCGGGCCCACCTCGATCTTCCAGTCCGGCAGCTCTTCTTCCAGACCTCCGCTTTCCGAAGCGGCATAGCCGGGAATAACCAGCGTGCGGTGTTTTACCTTATCGGCGATGCCGCATTTCTTGATGAAAGGAGAAATAACATCGGCCACAAACTTGCCGGCCGCCCAGGCAGTCATTACGGAAAGTCCTTCCGTATCTTTGACCAGGAGATAGGCCGGGACTTTGCTGTTCTCGATTTCTCCGGAAACGATGAAATAGGTCAGGGAAAAGTTGGAAGTGAGAAGCACCGGAGAGTTCTCGTCCGGTACGCCGATTTCATAGATGCCCTCTTTGGTAGCCAGCGGTTTTTGCGGGTCTGTATAAATATTCATTCTCTCCACCAGCAAGGGGAACAGGCTGTGCCCTTCGAGGTTGGAAAGCACGATGATGCCGGCATACTTGGCGACCAGCATGGAAGCTATCATGGCTTCCTTCATCGGGTCATCGGTCATTTCGCAGGGAAACGCAATTGTGGGAAAGCCCAGCGGGCGGTACTTGCCCAGGGCAGCTTTGCGGATATGTATCTGGTCGTTGAAGACCTGTCGCACCGACCGCGACCCGGAATCGATTACTATGTCCTTGATCCCGGCTTTGGTCATCTGCTCGGTGAGCGCTGATACCTCTTCCAGATTCGTTCCTTTGACAGCGACCGGGCATCCGGAATCCTTGGCCAGACCGGTCACCTTTTCCACGTTGTCCCGGTTGGCGGTATATAATAAAGGCTTTCGGTCGGCGCTGGCTTTCAAACCGGACGACAGTACCTCCGGATCGGTGCTCATCAGAATCAGGCTGCAATCGCTTTTTTGTTTTACCCGGCTTACTAAAGAGGCAAAACGGTCGGCCTGACCTGACTCGCATTTTACGGCCGCCATTTCCGGGCGGAGGCTCAACCCTACTCTTTCATAGGTAAAACTGTTCAGGCGGTCCAGCCTCTTATCGATTTCGTCCTCGGACATGGTATCGCTGATGAGTACCGCAATGCCCGGCGGATTTTCGAAGCGTTTCTCATGGCGGAACAGGACGGTTTCACCGCCGACTTTCAAAGCCCTGTCCCCGGTCCCGATGGTGAGGGGCCGGATGGGAGGCGCCGAGGCTTCGGAAAGTTTGGCTTTGGTTTCTTCGGACACTGTCGGGCAGGCTGAGAGGTCGGCCTTGCCGGCCGCGAGCTGCATGGCGAAAGCCAGGCAGGTAGGGACCCCGCATTTCCCGCAGTTGGTCTTGGGCAGTAATTTAAAGATTTCGATTCCGGTGAGGGCCACTTTATTAACTCCTTATGTTATTATCCGATAATTGGCGGCAGGCTTAATGCCGGGTGATTCTTCTCTGTCAGGAAAGCCAGTATGGCGTCTTCAGTGTCGCCGATAGTTTCATCAGCCATTCTGTCAAGAAGGTCCGGGCATCCCAGCTCAGCGGCTCTTTTTTCTATTTTGTCTTTCAGCTCTTCTTTCAGCATCTTCGGCATCCAGACCATTCTCAGCAGGCCGCCGTCGCCGATTATGAATTTTCTCTGGGTAGTATTGTATTTGCCGTGGCCGACAAAACCCGGCGTGCTCAGTCCGCCGCCGATGGTTCCGGCCAGGGTGGTGAATTTCATTCCGCAGGGAGTCATGCCGGTATAGTCCCGGTTCACCGTCATAATACCGTTGCACATCGGCAAAATGGCGGCAATGCATTCGCAGCACCCGCACGTGGTCATCGGGTCGTTGACAATGCTGTAGAAGTTGTAATGGTCTATTTTTCCACGGGAAGCCATTGAAACAAAATCATTGACTCCTTTCCACTGGCCCATTTTGGCGTCAATAGTTTCCCCCTTGGGTACCGGCTGGTTCGGACCGGTGGGATTGATTTCAAAGGAGGCCTTGCAGTCCATCCAGTTATAGGACCCGCAGAGCCCGGTCCTTTCCGGGCTGATCACGCAAACATGGCTGGGAGCGAATGATTGACACAGCGTACAGGAATAGTAGATATCCGTAGTCTCGTCGGTCATGCCTTCAATCCGGGCGTCTCTGATCTTATAGACTTCACGGGCTTTTTCCACCCTGTCTTTCACCTCTTCCTCGCGGGTATATATTTTAACCTGTAATTTGTCGAATATTCTGCCGAAATCCTGGTGCAGCTTGGCATGCAGGATGGTGCCGATATGGCTTATCTTGAAGCCTTTTTCGACAGCCTGCTTGCCGATCCTGATCCAGGCGATGTCCCTTTGCCCGATATGCATCACTCCCTGGGCGTAGTTGATCAGGTGGTGTATCTGGCGTTCCAGAATTGGTTCGAAGTCCTCCTGCATCTCGCGTCCGGCTACCTCCACGCAGATCGCCATCGGCAGCCGTGAGCCGGCGGATACATCGGATATTTCGGGACCGATAACTTCGACGTTGCCGTCCTCGACTTCATTCATGCGTTTGGACGTGACCCATTCCACCATGTGCGTTCTGCCGCCGCCGCACTCCAGGAAGATGTCCTCGCCGCGTACCCGTTCTCCTTCGAAAGCAGCTCCGTAAGCCACCGGTACCGGAACGCTGGCAACATTGACCTTCAGCCCCCGGACATCGATAGCTTTGGCCACCAGGTTGTCGTGAGGGATATTGGAAACGACATGCTCGTAGGTACAGATGCCGGTGGGTAAGATTTCCGGTATAGGCGTGTCGGCGATCACCGGAAATCCAAAATTGATCGCTCCGGCAGCGGTAGCATACCACTCGTCGCTGACAAAACCCATGGGCAGCGCAAAAGCAAATATTCGATCTTTATTATAGATCAAAATCTTTCTGAAATCACCCGGCTGTATGCCTCCGAAAGACAGGGCCGCGCGCGTGGCGAATCCCATGGCGAAGACCGTGGACGTCACGTCCGGACCGAAGGACACCAGACGGGTCGGCCAGCCGATCTGCACTCCGGCCTCGATAAGCTGTTCGGAAAACCTCTTTCCGTTATAGTCGGCAGACATGAAGACATACAGGTTTTTCTGCTGGAGTTCCTGGGCAATTTTGGCGGCTATCTCGCTGGTTGGCGCGGCGCCCAGGATGGCCGCGAATCCGGGTGCGGTCCCATCAACGAACTCCACGCCTCTTTTCCGCAGGATGACATCGTCCGCAGCGCCTAACCAGATGTTGTGGTCGGCGATATCTTCACTCCTGGTATAGAAATCCGGCTGCTCAAGGTAGCGGATCGCCTCAATAATCTCTTCGGCAAAAAGTGTCGCCATGCCTGCGTCCAGGGCCGGGCCCAGGTAAGGCAGGGGATGCTCTTCCCTGACCGGAGGCGGCAGCAGTTGCCGGCATTTTTGCACCACCGGCCCCATGTCTTCCAGCTTTTCTACTTTGAGGCCCAGCATGCCGTATATTACCGGCAAATAATAGGCGGTATTGGGAAAACCGACCGGTTCGTTCGCCCCGTATTTTTCCATGGCCTTCTGCCATTTCTCTTCTGCCTGCCCGACCAGTTTGTGGGCCCCCCTGATCGCCGCAGATGCGATTATCTTGGACATCTGTTATGCCTCCAGAGCAAATTTGTTTATTTATCCAGTTCCCGTCTCATGGCCATATCATAGAGGACTCTTTCACGGGCTTTATCGATTCCCAGGGCCTTGCGTTTCTTGTCGATATGGTCGATCATCAGGCGGGCCATTTTCAGCGGGTCCGGCTCAAAGTCCCATTTTCCGCCGTAAATTTCCTCATAGCCTTTGAATAGATAGTCGGTCAGCTCCCGTGAACCGACGGTAGGCCAGGTGACGCCGAAGACGGTATAAACTCCCGAAGCGACAAAGTACTGGCCGATGGAAATGGCTTTTTCGCTCATCCATTCGGGGGCTGCGCCGGCCGCGGGGAGATCGCTGATGTCGTCACCCAGTCCGCCTTCCTTGACCATGGCCGTGGCGGCGACCAGGATGCGGGCATTGTCCACGCAGGAACCCAGGTGCAATACCGGGGGGATGCCCACTGTTTCACAGACCGAGGCGAGCCCTTCGCCGGCCAGTTTAGCGGCTTCGGGTACCATCAGGCCGGCTTTGGCTGTCGCCATGGCGCTGCATCCGGTTTGCAGCACCAGCACATCATTCTTG
>JAQULX010000175.1 GCA_028718465.1 Dehalococcoidales bacterium
CATGATATAATTGTGATCGGAACTGCAAAAACTGATTTGCATTATTGCTGGTCACAATAATATCAGTTTTATGCAGTTCTTTCTTTTTGTAAAGCTTTAGAACCGATTTTGTCTAAAGTCCAAATATGCACAATGCAGCAATACAGATGCAGAAAATTAGCAGAGGGTTAATTAAGTCAAGCCTTGCCCGGGATAATACCGCGCTGTACGGCAAATTGTATTAACTGGGAATTGTTATGAAGGGACAACTTCCGCATCAGGTTGGTCCGATGCGTTTCGGCAGTTCTCGGACTGATATAAAGCTTACTGGCTATTTCTGTATTAGTATAGCCCTGTACCGTTAGCTGGAGGATTTCTCTTTCACGGATGGTCAACTGGTCATAAGGATCAAGCGGTTTTATATCTATCTTTTGAGTATAGGCTTCAATAGCTTTTTCGGAAAGAGGTGAACTGAGATAGCGCCTGCCGGACGACACCTCTCTGATGGCGCGGATAAGCTCTTCCGGAGGTGATTCTTTCAAGATATAAGCTTTGGCCCCTGAACGTAATGCCTCGAGAACATAAGCTTCGTTGCTGTGCATAGATAAAATAATTATTCCCAGGCCGGGATATTTTTTATTTAGCTGGCGGGTAACCTCCAGGCCGTTAATGCCGGACATCATTAAGTCCAGTACGAGAACGGTCGGTTGAAGCTCCTCAACCAGCTTGACAGTCTCCAGCCCATCGCCTGATTCACCGATGATATTAAAATCCATCTCGGCGCTCAGGAGAGCCTTCAGTCCTTTTCTCACCACCTGATGATCGTCGGCTAAAACAATATTAATCATGACTTTTATCCATTATACCAATTAATGGTATGTGAACGGTAATAATAATAAGAATCAATAATCCCGGCGGCTTCCATTTGATTAATAAATCGTGTAAGATTTTGTTAGTAATCTACCCTTAATGTATAATACGGAAAAATAAAATAAGCATGACTATTACTTTACACAGGAGCTATCAATAATGATCAAAGCTGCAATCGTAGGTGCAACCGGTATTGTGGGCCAGCAGTTTATCGTCGCCCTTCAGCGCCACCCCTGGATTGAAGTGGCTGCGCTGGCTGCCTCCGAGAGATCGGCCGGCAAATTATATAAGGAGTCCATCACCGATCCCAAAACCGGCGCATTTCGCTGGTACTGCGATGAGCCATGCAGCGAGAACATATTAAAATTACCGGTTCACAATGCAGGGGAGCTGGATGTTTCTGCCATCGATCTGGTGTTCTCGGCCATTGAGTCCGACCAGGCGCAGTTACTGGAACCCCGGTTTGCCGCCTCGACACCGGTAATCAGCACAGCTTCAGCGTTTCGGTATGAAAAAGATGTTCCCATTATTATACCCGGGATAAATAATTCCCAGGCTGCCTTGTTGAATACTCAGCGTAAAAACCGGGACTGGAAAGGATTTATTACACCCAACCCAAACTGCACCACCATCGGGATGGCGATTACTTTGAAGCCGGTATATGACGCCTTCGGGATCAAAATGGTAATCATGACATCTCTTCAGGCCATGTCCGGAGCCGGGCGCAACCCCGGGGTAATCGGCCTGGATATAATCGACAATGTAATTCCGTTTATTTCCGGAGAAGAAGAAAAGGTGCAAAAAGAGACCCAAAAGATACTGGGCACAATGGCTGGCGATATTATTCAGTCCGCCGGTTTCGCAGTAAGCTGTACCTGTACCCGGGTTAACGTCATGGAAGGCCATACCGAGGCAGTCTTCGTGGCAACCGGGCAGCCTTGCCAGCCGGAAGATATAGCTAAAGTAATGCGGGAATTCAATCCATTGGCCAAACTGGATTTGCCCTCTGCGCCCAGACAAATGATTACAGTAAGTACCGATCCGTTCCGCCCGCAGCCTCGCCTTGACCGCAATACCGAGGACGGTATGTCAACCACGGTGGGCCGAATCCGGAAAGACACTGCATTGGAAAACGGCATAAAATATATGCTGGTGTCTCATAATACCAGGATGGGCGCGGCAAAAGGCGCTGTGCTGACCGCTGAGCTTCTGATCAAAGAAGGGTATATCGCCAAAAAATAAAGTTACGGCTGCCAGTTCTTTCTTGAGCCCTGAATGGTCTGCGAACCTCTTTTGGATGCGCGTGATAACAGCGCCGGATTTTAAAAACCCTGAAGAAGAAGTGGGCCGGAGTGCAAAGACGGATTATTTAACCAGACCGGCCCTTTTTTCTATTCTCTTGATAATGAAAGTGAGCAATCGATTGGCTTCATCCCGCGGTTCGAGGTCGGTATAAGCGCTGGGCGCTTCGACATAGTATTTCCCATCTTTAGCTTTATGATGGACAAATTCTAACATGTTATGAAAAGCCGCCCGTTTGGCCGAATAGGGAAACAGGGATATAGCGTCAAGGACGCGTATAATGCCGTACCGCGTGGCTGGATAGCGTAAGCTTTGATACCGGCGGCCGACTCCAAAATAGACAATCTGTATACCGGTATTTCTCATCTCCCAGTGTTTGAGCAACAAATCTATAGCTCCGTTAAATCGGGGATCGTCGCGGTATTCATCATATTGCCCCAGTAAAAGCAAGATATTCAGGTTTTCCTGGGGACAGGAGGGGTCATCCTGGAACGGGGCGCCTGGATCATGATTAGGGTTGCAATACCACCCGCCGTCCAATCGCTGTCGTGACAATATATACCGGATGTATTTTTTGACGTGAGAATCATCCTGATAACCCATCCGGGCGATCGAAGATATGAGAATCGCCGACTTGCAGAGATAGCCAGGTTCCATGCCGAACTCAGTCATATAAGTGCCATCAGGAGATTGAGTTTTCAGGAAACCTTCGATTTCCTGGTTCAGGCCCAGATCGGAGGCGGTCAAACCGAGATCAGCCAGGAAGAAGAGGTCCCAATATGAGTTCTCATAGCTGTCTGAGTTCATATAGCCGCCGGTCTTGATACCAGGAATGCCTCGCCGGCTGTCTTTCAAACGGTCAATGATTTCAATGATCGCAGGATCGTGTAATACCGGTCGAATATCCGGTTTGGTATCCAGGAATTGAAGTTCTACAGCGTATTTAAGCCACGCC
Source organism: Dehalococcoidales bacterium (assembly GCA_028718465.1). The sequence continues at coordinate 3,107 of JAQULX010000175.1, forward strand.
GGGCCTTCCAAAAGCCACTTGTTAATCTCGTCTTTCATCAGCCTGCCTTTCCGATCAACCCTGTGGGAAGTTGCGCTGAAGGGGGATCTGAATTCATTTCTACCGTTCCGCTAATGGCATTGTAGCATTAATATTTGGGGGGGTACAAAATCGTCTTCGACTGATGAATATTAATACGGCCTTTCTTTGATATGCTCTTCTATCATCTTGATCAATTTCATATTTTCATCTTCTGACAGGGTGAGGTTGCTCTCCAGCCTGGTTAAATATTCATCTATATCCGGATAAATGCTGCGGGCTTCATTGATTTTCCGGTTCTGATTTATAATAGCTTCATCAAGCTCTCTCAGGTCGATATTGATTTTAAAGCGGCGGTTAAAGAATTCGATGATCTTCTTTTGCGATTTCAGGTCGGATAGTGACATCAGGTAAAACGGCACGGGAATCCATAGATCGACGCCTGACAGATATCTTCTCTGTACCATCCACAGTAAAAAAGAGTTTAAGGTTGGTTTTTGCCCGGGAGCTGTCTCATAGCTTACATTGCTGTCGATTTCATAGGATCTCAGGTCCTCTTTCACTTCAGGACCGGTATAAGTCCCCAATATCTGCCGGGGCGCGGTATGAAGACTGAGCGATACCATGCTCCCGAGAGTATAAATTTCCCGGGTATGACAATAGTGCTCGGCAATGTCCAGAATATGGTTGAGAAACTGATAGTGCTCGAAGACGGGTGGCGAGCTTTTTAGAATCAGCAAATTGTGCTGCGGGCATGAATAGAATTTGCTCTCGGGGAACTGCACCAGATCGTCCTCGATAGTAACCCCGCCCAGTTGAAAATAATCAACCGGGTCTATTTCGTAATATAGGCTGCCGTTTAATTTATCTATCAGAAAACTGGTAACGCCTCCCCCCAGATTGCCAGCGTCGCCAGTCCAACCAACCACTAAAGATGTATGATTTACTTTCGTCTTCCCGAAGAGTTCAGGAGGCTTTCTCGTCTCCCCGGGCCCCTCTAAATAGCTCATCCAGATGCTCCTTAAGCCACATTTCGTCTTCTTCAGTAATGGTTTCTTTCTTTGGCGTCTGGTAAAGCTTCCGCTGCTCGATTTTTTCTTTGATTTCAGATGGGAGTTTTTCGTAAATATTGGAAATAATTTCATCAACCTGACCAGTCATCTGTTCCAGCGGGCTGAAATTGACGTCGATTCCCAGTATTCTACCGAAGACTTCCAGTATTGCTTTTGAAGCTTTAGGATACGGGAAGGGCACTCCGGATAGATAGTCCGGAATCTCGCCCATCAGGCAGACGGCATCGAATCCTCTTTTTTTTGCCAGACCCAGCAGCAGCCCGTTCAGCCCGGTGATACTACCACGCTCGCTCCTTCCTTCAATCTCGCTCATCAGGATGGTATTATCAATAGCCTTTATTTCCCTGGTCAGGCTTTCCCGGCTGGTTACAATCCAAACCCTGGGGTCCAGATCGTGATGAGTGTAGGAAACCGCCGCACCCGAGGTGTAGATCCGCTGACAGCCGAATTGCTCGGCAACATCAAGGACCAGATTGGCCATCTGGTAAGCCTTTTTACCTTCAGCATAGACCCTCTCACCCTCGGTAGGCTGCTCTTCTCCGACAAAAAACAGGAGGTCTTTTTGCTGCAGGATTTTATAGTAGAACTTGTTGAAAGGGAAATCAAGGTCATCCAGGATGCCGGAACTGATGACTACTTTTTTGGGATAAAAGAAATCCCAGGGCTCGATCTCACCCATCTCATCAGCATCAACCTGTCCCCTCAGTGTGTTAACTGCGATAATACCTATATTGCCGATACCCGGCCAGGAGGCAATAAGGTCCGGCTTTTCCAGTTTAGGGCTTTTTGTTAATACTATCCCCACTTCCCATCTCCTCAACCACCTATATACTTCATTTTATATATTCGTTTAATAAACAACAAGGACAATGTGCTTATTATGAGTGTGATAATCCGACATTGTCAGGAGCAAATCTTGCACCGTCCCCTGTCTGTCACCAGGTTGGACCAGGAAGGCGAACATTTCCCGCGCTGCAACTTATACTTACGGAGTAACGGCCAAAGATTCACCGATTAAGGGTTGTTTCATCCGGTCAACAGCAAAATTCTTATAATGTAATTAAGCAAGCTACCGGATGAAAGAAGAGGAGAAAATAAAATGAGCGTTATCGAGGGCATTCTGGTCAGTGATTTACCATCGGGGGCGATGAAGTCTTTCATGGTGGGGGGCAAAAAATTATTGATCGCCAATGTCGGGGGGCATTTTTATGCCGTGGATAATACCTGCACTCATGCCGGAGGCGACCTTTCCAATGGGAAGCTGGAAGGGACAACCGTAACTTGCCCCCGGCACGGCTCAAAGTTTGATGTCACTACAGGCAGGAATCTGTCCGGCCCTAAAATCCCGTTTTTTAAACCTAAAGTCAGGGACTTAAATGCCTATGCGGTTAAAATTGAAGGAGATAGTATCGCGGTCGATATATAAATGTCTCAGTTGCTGTTTTTCAGGAAAGTCAAGGAGAAGCTTGCAAACATCATCGAGACATTCACATTGGCCGCGTGCCCGGCATTCTTTAAAAATGTGATATATACAGCAGGGTCTGGCAGCAGCAAATGAGGGAGTTCTCTTTTTGATATTGCTGGTCATGTCACTTTCTCCAACTATCAGCAGAGTGTTCTTATTGGTCCGGTATTTCTCATCCGAGTGAAATGGTTTACAATAAAATCTTTATCGAAAAGGTATTTTATGCGGTGAACCATACACTATATCCTTATTGCCTCAGGGGATAAGAATTAAGGTTCCTCAAAGATAGCAGCCTGTATTAATCTATTTTTACTATATTATCCTGTCTGCTTGAGCCATTCGGCGAAGGACAAAGCATCTTATAGTGGGGATGCACCTTGCAACGGGATAATTTAAGCGCATTCATCTAGCTTATCCCTTCAATGAAGAAAGAGTTTTCATTTCACTCTCAATCTTATCTCACAAAGTGAAGGGCCATACTTAACATTGCCTGGATCAGTGAATCAGGGATATGCAGACTTTAGCATCTGAACCTCAAGCCTGAGGAAAGTCACTGGCATAAAATATCAAGCAATACATTGTATGAAAATACTATGTGAAAAATACTACGTGTTGCGTCAAATGAAACTGTTACCGAACATCTCCTTATTGCGTCATAATTGGGGTTACCGAACCAGTTGCACGATTAGCCAGTTTCCATAGCTGTTCCAGGTTGGCATTAATCTGCTTTAAGAG